>CALKHY010000150.1 GCA_937988795.1 uncultured Candidatus Saccharibacteria bacterium | reverse complement strand
CTTGGTCGTTCTTCTTGCCCGCCTCTACCAGCCCGCGGCCAAAGCCGTCACGGGTCGGCTCCTTTTTGATATCCTTGGCGCGGATATCAGCAACCAAGTGCATATCGCCTGTCATCAGTCGTACTCCTTGTTGATCTTATCGCGCAGCGTGCGGATCTGCCTGATCGCCTCCTTGGCCTGTTTGTGGTTAGGCGGTACGCCATGCCAGTGGAAATCGTACTCCATAAAGTCCACGCCCTTGCCCGGCACAGTGTGCGCGATAATGACAACTGGCTTCGATACAATAGCCTTGGCCATGTGTACGGCGTCGATGACAGCTTCCATGTTATTGCCGTCAATCTCAATTACGTGCCAGCCGAAGGACTCCCATTTAGCGCGGAGGTCCTCAAGCGGCATCACTACCTCGGTTGGACCGTCTATCTGAATATTATTACGGTCAACGAATACGATCATGTTAGAGAGCTGATATTTGGCAGCAAACATGATCGCCTCCCAGTTGTTGCCCTCGTCCAGCTCACCGTCGCCGACAGTCACGTACACCCAGCGGTGTTGCTGCTTGTTCATGCGCATGGCCAGCGCCATACCTGCTGCCTGGCTTAAGCCCGAGCCGAGCGGGCCGCTGGTGGTCTCGACGCCCGGCAACATGGTGCGCTCCGGGTGGCCTTGCAGCTTCGAGCCAAATCGGCGCAGCGTCATCAGCTCTTTTTTATCAAAATAGCCGGCATGCGCCATGCAAGCGTAGCGCACCGGGCACGTGTGGCCGTTGCTCGTTACCAAAATATCGCGCTCATCCCAATCAGGGTTGCGCGGGTCGTGTTTCATCAGATTGAAGTACAGCGCTGTGTAAATCTCGACCTGGCCGAGCGAACCAGCCGAATGCCCGCTGCCCGCATGTTCGAGCATCTTGATAATATCTTGGCGGATATCGTTCGCCAACAATTCAAGCGCTTCTAGTGAATATATTTGTCTTGCCATTATTGAGCGATTATAACCGCTTATGCCTGGACGGTAAAGCCTTGGCAGCCGCCTCGAGCCGCTCATATGTTGCCCGCGGGTCGACGGAGCGCTGGATTGTACCGACGATATTCAAAACATTCACGCCGCCCGCAACCAAGGTTGCCATGTTGTCCATGGTAATACCGCCCTCCCAGCCAATCTCCAGGCCCGAACGAAGCTGCTTAAGACGAAGTACCTTAGTGAGCAAATGTGTGTTGGCATGTCCGCTCGTATCGCTGAAATGGCCCGAGAGAATCAATACATGATCGATCGACGTAATCGCAGACTCGATGAGTTCCACCGGCGTCTCCGGCTTGATCGCTACACCAACGGCCACTCCCCTGCTATGCGCTTTTTCGGCGAAATCTAAAAAGTTGCCGTTCGATTCGGCCTGCACGATGATCATCTGCGGCTCCAACTTGAATAAGTCGTCGATGTAGCGGAGTGGATCGGCGGATAGCACATGGATGTCGACCTGCGTCTCTTCTGGCCACCAAAGGCCCCTGATCGGCACGAGCTTGGCGTGCATGAACGTACCATCGCCGATATCAATATGGATCCGCTTTGCAACGCCGGCCAGCCGCTTCATGTGATCGCTAAAATGGACCTTGTCACGGGTCCGAATAACCGGGCAGACCACCGCTGCATTGTCGGCGGCCGCAGAAAATCTATTAACAAAGACGCTTTTCATCCCTGGTGTTTATCCAACTCCGGCGTCGTTCACGCTTGTGTCTTTATAGTAGCATACGCGGCCGCCTTTTAAAGCATAGAGACGCGCAGCAAATAGGCCTGCACTCGGAAGCGGAGTGAGCGGAGTATAGCAGGGCCAGCCTTCACAAGATTGCGCAGCCGCGGCAGACGGATGCGGATGCGTACCGGTGCCCAGCGGTCGAGTCTCATAACAACATTAACGGTATTCCGCCTCGTAATCGCCTGGGCGTCTGCCGGACGCGCGCTATAGCGGGCCCAGTAACCGGGCATGGCGAAGCTGGCACGCAGCCGCATGGACCGGAGCGTGGCCATGAGCCGGCCGAGAGCGGGCACCAGCTCGGTCAAGGGCGGGTCGTGTTTATAATCATCGTAATCAGGGATCAGCGCACGCATGCTGGCCTGCTGCTTGGCGTAGATGCGAGAGATGGCCGAGGCAATGACCATGAGCCCCAAAGCCGCCGTCACCAGCATAACTTCTGGCGGTATGATAACGTTTGTCCCCGGGATCACGCCGTTTGCCAGGAATACCGCTATCATATCCGGAATCGACTCATCCTGCGTCGAGCCGAGCAGCGACATCACCACCACGAACAAAAAACCAGCCTTTAGTACTAGTCCAACCATACGCCACCTCTTGCATTGACCTTACAGTGCATACTCATGCGCGCCACACAAGCCGACGATGTCGCCCACTCTGCAGTCTGTCCTTTGAGACGACGTCAGCATGCAAATGCGCGCTCGAAGTGTAGGTCAATTTTTATACAATATTTTAGCGCGGTCGGTAAGAATATTTACTAGAATGAATTATTTCTGGAGCAATTTGCCGACGTCGGCAACCACTTCGACCAGGCGGTTAGAGTAACCCCATTCGTTGTCGTACCAGGCCACTACCTTGAGCATGTTGTGGTCGATAACGGCGGTCAGGCTGAGGTCCACAATCGCCGAGTGACTGTTGCCGATGAAGTCACTGCTGACCAGTGGCTCTTCGGTGACCGCCAGGATGCCCTGATAGTATGGCTCGGACGCAGCCTTTTTGAAGGCTTCATTGACTTCTTCGACAGTAACTTTGCGTTTGGTGATGATGACAAAGTCGCTAAGGCTAACAACCGGGGTTGGCACGCGGACGCTTAAACCGCCAAAGCGATTCTTGAGCGACGGCAGTGCCTCAGCAGCCGCAATGCTGGCGCCGGTCGTGGTCGGCACGATGTTCTCGGCAGCGGCGCGGGCCTCGCGCAGATCCTTTGCCGGGCCGTCCTGCAGCGCCTGGCTGGCGGTGTAGCTATGGATGGTGGTCATCATGGCCTTTTCGATACCAAAGTTGGCCTCGATCACCGCAGCAACCGGGGTAATACAGTTGGTCGTGCAGCTGGCGTTCGAGACAATGGGGCTCGCCTCTTCGAGCTTGTCTTCGTTGACGCCAAGCACGACCGTTGTGGCGCCCTCGCCCTTTGCTGGCGCGCTAATGACCACGCGTTTGGCGCCGGCATCGAGGTGTGCCTTGGCCTTGGCCGGATCCACAAAAAAGCCGGTCGATTCAATCACGACGTCGACGTTCATCTCTTTCCACGGCAACAGCGCCGGGTCGCGCTGGGCAAAGACTTTAATCACCTCACCGTTCACCTTAATGCCGTCTTCTGTGTAATCAACGTCGTGGTGATAGGTGCCGTAGTTTGTATCGTGCTTGAGCAGGTATGCGAGTGTCCGCGTATCAGTCAAATCGTTGATTGCCACAATTTCCAGGTCGGTACGTTCAAACGCAACCTTAAAAGCATTGCGGCCGATACGCCCAAACCCGTTAATTGCTACACGTGTTTTTGTCATGCGTTGTTACCCCTCACCTTTTTATTACCTTAAGCTTATTGTACGAACAAAAAAACAATGACGCAATAGGTGTTTACGCTTGGTTCAAACTGATTGCCTGACTCGTCTCGAAGACCTTCCGCCAAAACACCCCCCATCGCTCCACATCGTCTACTGGACGCTCTAGGTTGCAGCCCTCATAAAGCGGACCGCCGACAAATGTAATTTCCTGGGTTTGAGGATCTCTCTGGTAATTCATAATCCACATCAATGCCGGTTCTCCAGGCCTGGCCACCAGCCAAAAACTAGACTGCGGTACACCCTCTCCTATCCCGCGCAAATGGGCATCAGCAAGCGCCGATGTATGCCGCATTGTCTCAAGCGCCGTGCGGTGTTCTGGCAGCTTAGCAACATGCATGACCTCACCCGCCTCGACAACCTGCTGCATAACAAGCCGTTTGAGCGCCCAAAATATCTCATACCCTGGATCTTCCGGGCCAGGCCCAAGAATGAGCCGCTCCACCCGGATTCCCCGTCTTGCTAGCGCAGCAATGCGCGGCGCATACTCTTTGACAATATCTGTAAAGGGCCTGCCCGATGCCGCCAACTCTATGTACGTTGCGATGCCGGTTGGGTATCGTATGCCCAACATGGCATGAAAAGCCACCGTATCACTAGGCGACTCTTCCAAGCACTGAAATATATTAAAGTCGGGCCTATCAAGACGCGTTGCCACAAAAGCATTTTACAAGAATTTTTTAGAAAAGGATTCAATAGCTTCGAGAATGGGCAGCATCTTTTTGCCCTTGTCGGTCAGCGAATAAATGACCGACAAGCGGTCAACCGTTTGCTTTTCTTGCACAATCAAACCGTAGCTTTCCAGCTTCTTTAGCCTGTCGGTCAGCGTCGTCGGACTGATGCCGCCAAGGTTGCGCTGCAGCTCATTAAACCGCTGTGCAGTCTCCCCAAGCCCCCGCACAATCAACAAGTTCCAAGCATCGCCAAAAATCTTCAACGCCTGGTGCATCAAATCGTCTTGTTGCCCGTCTCGCTTCTCCGCGCTCATCTCATAAAGCTCTTGACTGCTAAATTCTTTGCAGTATCCTTAATTGAATACACTACAATCATTGTAGCATAATTACCCACTGACGGATAACAAAGGCTGTATCAAAAACGAATCACGGAGATAGCCATGGTAGCACCAAATCGAATAGCACTGGCAGCAGAACGGGCGACAGGAGCGGAAGCACAACAGTACTCGGTTAGCACAGAGCAGCTCGCTGAGTATTTTGGTGCGATTCGCCAATGCGCAATTTATAACGCTAAGCACGACCCGCTCAACCAGCCATATCTAGATCTTGGCGAAGAACGAATAACCTCTGGCATGCATCTTGCTGCTGCACTCAGCAGATCCATACAAACAACCTATGTATCCAAGATAACCAAAGGGCGAGAAAGAAGCGCCGCACTCAAGGCAACCGAGCCGGTTGCAATACACCAACACTTAGGGGAACTTATCGAGCGACTAAGGGCTCGTGCCGAAGAAGATAGCAGCAATGAAGCTAGCAGAGTACTCCTGGATCATGTAACAGCTTTCGAACAATATCTAGATCTTGAAGCCGGCTCCCCAGGATTTACGCAATTTCTAGGATCTATAGGATCGCAATTTGTCAAAAGAAGTCTTAAGCGCAGAGCACCGAAAACTGGTCCACGAAAAGAAAATCTTACGCAAACGATAATTAACAGTGCAATTTTCGGAGAATAAATCGATCGGCCACAATCAACCGTACCGTATAGTAAGAAGCAAGATGAGATTATAGGTGACTGGGCGCGAATCAATACGTCTTGGTTTTTCCAGCCGCCTTGTTATAGCATGATCGTCTGTCGACCTACTTCTGTCGGCGATAATTTGGCGCAGAGGTAGTCAATTAGGGTTGGATAATTTTTACGTAATCAATATAAAAGCTTTGAGATTCAGCTGGGCTTGGGTTTTCTTCGCAGAGCGGTAGGCCGCCGCTACCTAGACCCTCAAGGCAGAGTGTTGGCTCGCCGTTGTCGTTCCAAATCTCGAGCGCCAGGCCCTTTAGCTTCACTGGCAGTACGTGTATGCCTAGCAGCTTATTGTTGACGTAATAGGTGACCGTTTGGATGCCGAGGATGTTCTCAGACCAGACCATCTTCACATCCATCCAGTCGTTGATATTCACCGGGAACAGCGGGCGCGCCACGCCAAGCGGCAGCTGATTGACAATGGTTGTGCCAGTAAAGCCGGTTATAAGGCCTGCCATTACGTCTTTGCTAGCCCAAACAAACCCAATGTGGTCGTATTCGCCGGTCGGGTAGCCGTACGGACCGTCAAGCGCGGGATTCCAGAGCACAATACCGCTCGTACCTTCGGCTTTGTTGCTGAGCCCAAGCAGGTCGTAGTTTTCGCTCCACTTAATCCTGGCCTCAAGTATGACCGGATGGCCGTAAGTTGCGGTGTACGACCCCTTATTGGTTGTGTTTTGGCCGAGGTCTAGCTGGGTGATGTCGGTGTTCACATAATCGCCTGGGTCGTGCTTGGATTGACGGAGACGCGCATGTAACTCCGCTCGCCATCGTTCTCGAACGACGCGCAGGCGTCAACGCCGCACGCCAACCCTGGCGTCGCAACCCCGCTCTCAAAGTTGACAAAGTAAAGATTCTCTGGCTGGCTATCAAAATCGGTAAAGAAATCGTTCGCGCCAGCACTGACCGGCGCGACAATGACGAGTGGTAATGCTGCAACAAGCAAAGAAAGGCGCGAAATAAGCTTCCTCATGTCTCCCCCTTTATTTTACGATGCCTGACTATTGTACTTATGCTTACCCGCACGCGTCAACCATGCAAAAATTTTTATATTCCCCTGCCCCTAAACTCCGGCAGCTGCTTTAATTGCTCAATAGATTCGATCTTATCAAAAACAGCTTAGCGTGTTTTAGCAAAAGACTGGTACACGTCGAACAATACGCCATGGAACACCCGCTTGGCGTGGCTAGGGATGAGTACCGCGCCTTCCGGCACTACTCGCTTCATGGCTTACTGCTGCTTGTAGCGGGCGATGGATTCTTCGATGATCTTCTTGGCGGCCTCGACGTCGCCCCAGCCCTCAACCTTCGTTGTGCCAGGTTTCTTAAGGTCCTTATAGTGAGCGAAGTGATGCTCGATCTTTTGCTTCCAACGCTCGCCCAGGTCATCCAGGCCGTTGATACGGTCGCCGGTGTTGCGGTCGTCCTCGGGCACGACAATAATCTTGTGGTCAGCCTCGCCATCATCGATAAAGTTGAGCACACCAATAATCTTGGCTTTGAGCCACACGCCGGTCGGGATCGGCTCGTCACAGACTACCAACGCGTCCAGTTCGTCGCCGTCTTCGTCTTTGGTCTGTGGAATAAAACCGTAGTTCACTGGTTTGGTAAAAATGCTCGGCTCAACGCGGTCCAGCATGAATGCGGCACGCTCGCGGTCCCATTCAATCTTAAGGAACGAGCCTTGCGGAATTTCCACTACGACATTCACAACGCCATCTTGCCAGTCACCAGGTGTTAAAACTTGGTTAAAGTCAGCCATACACGCTCCTTTCAGTTGCTAGAAGGATGAATGGGAATGGAGAATGGAGGGGAAGCTTGCCCGCTTCAGTCCCATTCGTCATTCATCCTTCTCATTCTTTTTAAATACTTCGGCTATAATTGTACACTAGAGACAACAACTATGAAAATTATCGCACACCGCGGCGCGCGAGGATTGGCGCCAGAGAATACTATCGCCGCGATCAAAGAAGGATTAAAGCACCATCCCGATATGATCGAGGTCGACGTCCGCGTAACCAAAGATGGGGTATGCATATTACACCACGACCCGAAGCTCAAGGACGGCACGCCCATCGCCACTACTACGTTCAAGCAGCTGAAGACGCGCAAGCCTGATCTGGCAACACTCGACGAAGGCATCAAGGCTGTCAACCGCAAAGTCCCAATGTATATAGAGGTGAAACCTCGGGTGCCAACCAGGCAAATCATTAAACTACTGCGAGACTACCTGCAGAACGGCTGGCAACCAAAAGATTTATGGCTGGCATCGTTCAGTCAAAGAACGTTGCGCGAATTACGGCAAGACCTGCCCGAACTACCCGTGATCGTCAATTCCTATTTTAGCGGCGTATGGGCCACGTGGCGCGCCAGACGGCTCGGTACCAGATACTTTAGCTTGCACCACAGTGTGCTATGGCCTGGCTTTGTTCGGAGCATTGCCAAACGTGGCTGGCATCTTACCACCTATACCGTCAACAGCCCAGCCAAAGCCAAGCGCCTAGCAAAGTACGGCATATATGCAATCGCTACCGACTACCCCGATCGGTTTGACGGCAAATTGAGATGATCGACGTTAGCTTGCACCACGCTGAAAATATAACTTCTACCATTAAGACGCTGTGGCTCCGGCCTGAGCGGCCGGTGCGATTTATTGCCGGGCAGTTTACCGAGCTGTACTTACCACACGAAGACGCCGACGAACGCGGCACGCGGCGCTGGTTTACTATTTCCAGCTCGCCCACTGAGGAGCTTATCGGCATCACCACCAAATTTGCCGCAAACGACAGCAGCTCATACAAACGCCACCTGCAGGCACTTAAGCCCGGCGCGGTCCTTAAGATGGCCGAGCCGATGGGCGACTTTGTCCTGCCCAAAAACCCATCCACGCCAATCCTCTTCGTCGCGGGCGGCATGGGCATCACGCCTGTGCGCAGCATGATTAAGTGGCTTATCGACATCGGCGAGCAGCGAAATATCCGCCTGCTCTACATTGTCAACGAGCCAGAAGACTTGGCGTTCCAAGACGTATTCCGGCAATATCAGATGGAATTTATGACGTACTTCACCAGTCAAAACGGTCGCATCACAGTCGAGCAAATTGCCAAAATGGTCACCGACGACGAAACGCTTGTCTACCTCTCCGGCCCGGAGCAAATGGTCGAGACATTCTACAAACAGCTACAGCAGTACGGCATCAGCTCCGACCGTCTCGCCGGCGACTACTACCCGGGCTACCCTCAACCCTAAAGGAATTGCGCCCCGTCATTCCGATTCCAACCCGAAATCCAACTCTCCTAAGGCATCATCCCAACCCTAACCCGAATCCACCCCTCCACCATTCCACCGTTATAATGAAGCCCTAAAAAACAATCACAAAATTATCCAATTGGATAAAAATAAGATGGATGTTTTGTTTTTCGGTCGGGCCGTTCCGGCTCGCCATACATACTTTTGTGCCGGCAATGTATGCACCCGAAAGTGGAAGCCTCCCTGGCGAACGGCCTTGTTTAACTGGATGCCGGGTCAAGCCCGGCATGACGGCGATTGAGGGCTTGTGTCTGCCAGCGGATTAAAAGAGGTAGAGATTGACAAAATGGTTATATATGTGTTATAATAAAAAGATAGGGTTTTAACTTTTTTCTTGAGAGTGCAACGGATTGTTCCTACGCTACTCGCCATGCTCGCGGGCGTGGGATTCCAGGTATTCGCGGATGCTAAGGGCTGCTTTGGCACCCTCGCCGACGGCAGTAGCGATTTGCATGGTGGCGCCGCTGCGAACGTCGCCGGCTACGAAGACGCCGGGCATGCTTGTTTCCAGGCGCTCGTCGCTCTTCACCATACCGAGCTCATCAAGCTCGATGGCTGAACCTTGCAAAAACGCAGTGTTGGGCTTGAGGCCAACAAAGACAAATACACCGTCGGTCGGAAATTCTACTTTTTTGCCGGTTGCCTTGTCTGTGCCGATTACCTTGGTCACCTTTTTGATGCCGTCCTGCTCCTCGCCAACAATCTCATCGGTGGTTACACCTAAGTGGACTGTCACCTTGTCTGTGTGCTTCTCTAGCTCGTGCTGCAATACTTCGCTAGCCTTGATGGTAGAGCGTACCAATAGATCGATGTGCGATGCAAAACGCGTCAGGAAAATAGTCTCTTGTACAGCCGAGTTGCCGCCGCCGACTACGACCAGCCGCTTGTCGCGGTAGAACGCGCCGTCGCAGGTGGCGCAATAGTGGACGCCGCGGGCATAGTATTCTTGCTCGCCCGGCACGCCGATTTTCTTGTAATCGGTGCCAGTGGCGATAAGTACCGCCTTTGCCAGCCAGTCCGTGCCTTCGGCGGTTTTGATGCGCTTGAATTTACCCTCGTCGATAATCTCGGTCACCGTACCGTACTCGATCTGCGCACCAAAACGCTCGGCCTGTGCGCGTAAGTTGTCGGCATATTCAAGGCCAGCAACACCCTTCGGGAAACCTGGATAGTTATCAATCCAATCAGTAATGGCCGCCATGCCGCCGACCACGCCTTTTTCCAAAAGTACCGTGTCGATATCTTCGCGTGTCGTATAAATCGCTGCGCTTAGGGCCGCCGGCCCTGCGCCGATCATTACTACATCGTGTATACTGGCTTGTTGTTTGCTTTGGTCTGTCATTCTTTGCTCCTAACTCTCAACCCCCAAGCACCAAATTCCAAATAATTCCGAAATGCCAATGACCGAATTTTCAAACATGGCTCTTATCTATGATAGCACTTAAAATTTTCTTTAATTCTGTTGCTTCGTTTATAAGGGCATCAGGCGCGTCTACGAGTTTAAGCCAAAAAATTGTTTCTTTTGCCTCTTTACGGGCAATCTTCAACCTCATTACAAAATCTTTCTTACTCAGCGCCTCGTTCGCCTCTATATAATTAGCCCCGATGGAGCCAGATGACCGTATAAGTTGTTTCGCATCCTCGTACCGAACACTTGTTTTGGGGATGTGCGACACAAATTCTCTACAACTTCTCGCAAAAAGCAGCGTCCGTTCCTCAAGGTCGAATGTTTTGGTCATTGGCTTTTTGAAATTCGGAATTATTTGGTATTTGGTGCTTGGAATTCGGTACTTTACGAAAGGGCTGGAGCGAGTTTTGCCAAATTAAAGCCTACGACAACTTCCTTGGTGTCGTCGTCTTTGGTAATTACCGTTACCGGCACTGTGAGGGCGCCACTCAGGGCTAACGCTTCAGCCTGGCGTTCCGGTTGTTCATCAAGATTCACTACCTCGTACTTGTGGCCTTTGGCATCCAGCCATTTCTTGACCATCCCACAGTAGGCGCAGGAGTTAGTAGTAAATACGGTGATGTTTTTGACCATAGTTACCCTCGCTTATGTGTTTTGTATATGCTTATGTTTATTATATGTAGCGTTAATAGTCTGTGCAATACGCTACATATTGTGTTTTTTAATACAATTACTCACCGATGCTGTGTAGCGTCACATCAAAGACGAGTGCCGAATTGGGAGGAATGCCCTGTCGCGCCTGACTGCCGTACGCCATGTCAGCCGGGATGATCAAACGCCGCTTGCCACCAACTTTCATGCCCGGGATGCCTTCGGTCCAGCCTTTAATAACCTCGTTCAAGGAGAACGTGACCGGCTGGCCGTAGTCAAGCGAACTCTGGAAGATGGTGCCATTCGCAGCCAGTGCGCCGGTGTAGTCCACGGTTACGGTGTCGCCAGGCTTTACCTCGTCGCCGGTTCCAACCTCCAAGTCGATTATTTGTAGCTCAGCTACCTCTGCCATCGGCTCAAATCCGGCCAGCTTGGTGCCCTCCAGCTTCTGTCCCGATTGGTTGTTGGTATTCGCCTGATTCACGTTCTTTGCCTGCTTGTTACCCTTGTATAAATCGATAATAAAAAACACGCTTGTTGCAACGGACGTCGCAAAAAACGCGACTGCTATAACGAGCGCAATTACCCTGTCTCGCGTTCGCACCATATATCCTCCATTCCCTCTTGTTTTCCCCATTATACGCCCGCGCGTTCGCAATGCCTAGCAAAAATGTGTCGTAATTTTCACCTGCTGACGAGCCGGCTTTCGCCTGCCATCTATCAAAAACACCACGCATTCGCTGTTAGGATATCGATATGCCGACGGCGCTCGGTAGCCCTACACTTTCCGTATGCTTCGCCCCCACGAGTTTCACCAACATACCAGCATGCTGCACGACAGCCTGTCGAGGCTTCTTAGGCAAGGTGAGGTCGAGGTCGCGCCAGGGAGAAAGCTGGCGTCCGGACTGCTGAACCCCCGGGCGTCGGAGCGCGGCGATCCGTACCGGCCGCGTCTGGTCGTCGTGTCCGGGCTGGCCGGTCTGGTCGGACGCATGCTTGGCGAGCCGACACGTGACGACCTTTTGGTAATCGGCCAAACCGTAGGCGACGACACTGATTCGGTTATCGGCCCGCTCTACGCCTGCTGCCCCGAAACGGCGAGAAACCTCAAAAACCGCCAAAGCTTGGAGGCCGAAAAGATCGTCAAGCTTGGCCATGCAGCCCGCATTGCCGAAGCGGAACAACTCGCCCTCGAGCAGGCCGGCCTATACCACTGGGAAATATACTCTCAGCTCAACCAGCTTGCCGACGTCAGGCCTCGCCCACACCCCTCTCAATAGGACTACATGTTATTTGTCGGTGGCGATTTCGTAGCAAAATGCGCCGGACGCGTCCTGCACGAATGCGTACCGATGCACGTGGCCATCAGTGACCGGAATAACCAGCTTGTAGCCGCGGTCCACCAACCCCTTTACATCCTTGTCGAGATCATCAGAGTAGATGGCAATATGGTTGCGAATAAAAGCGACCTCCGGCCGACTTTTGTTCTCAAACTGCCAAAGTTCGAACGTTACGCCGTCCTTGGCAACAGTGGCAGCACGGGCCTCGAGTTCGGGCCGTTCGACCTCCTTTTCTAACTGGAAGCCGAGTGACCGATACAACGCTACCGACTGCTCCAAATCTTCCACCTCAATGCCAGTATGCAGAATCCCTCTAAGCATGTACAGCTTCACCCCAGGGCAGCGTGTATGTCTCGCCGTGGGAATTGTCTTCGTTGGCTTTTATGAACACCCGCCATTCGCGGACAGTGATTTTGTAGAACTGGTTGCCGTTTGGGTCTTGGGCTTCGGTGAGGATTTGGTCAGGCAGGTGTAAGCGGTCCTGCATGACGCGGAACGCCTTCTCCTGCCCTTTGCCGAGCTCCAGCAGCTTGGCCGTACCCTCAAAATACACGCCGTGCGGATACTCACCGTAGCGGAACGGACGGGCGATAATGCCGGCGACGTTGGGGTTGGCCGCAATCTCCTGGCTGTGGCGGCGCCGGGTCAATGAGCGGAAGTACAGGTTGAGCTCATCATCGTACGCAAAAATCACTTCGCACACCCACGGCTGATTGTCGCGGCTCGTCGCCAGCGGCAGCACGATTACGTCTTTCAAATACGTGCGTACGATTTGCTCAACATCTACATCCATTCCTGCCTCCCCGATATCGTCTATTGTCTCTAGTATACCAACTCGCCACCGGTTTGACGATTAATCTGCTTCTTTCAATCGGATCCGCAGGCGCCCTGCCTTGCTGGCGTAGGATCTGGCGAATTAAACCCTTTCGGCGCCAAACTGGCCCTTTGCAGCCTGGGCGACTTGGTCGAGGAGGTTGTTAACTTCCTGGTCAGTGAGAGTGCGCTCGTAGCTCGCGATGGAGAGGCGGAGCGTGATTTGCTTGTGCTCCTTATCATCCTCGCGTTGGTAAATGTCGACCGGCTGGAGCGAGTAGTGCGTTTGGTCGGGACGGTTTTGTTGCAAGTGGACTTCGACGAAGTTAAAGAGTTCGGCATACGGCATAGCGGCCGGAACCTTCAGGCAGATGTCTTGCTCGACTTTGGGGAAGCGAGGTAATGGCGCGTAGGCCGGCTCAGCCATGGCAACTACATCCAAATGCACCTCAAATCCGGCTGTGTAGTCAGGCAATTTCAGCGCCCGGCGTACGGCCGCCCTGAACTCGCCGACCACGCCCCATATCTGGCCGTCGCGGACAATCACTGCAGAACGGCCGGGTTCGTATGGCGCGGTCAACTGACGTCCCCACTCATCTTGCGTTACATCAAAGTCTGCCAGCGGCATTAATGTCGTGCTGCGCAGGTCCAAAATCTGGCTCAAATAGTGGCGAGCTTGGTAGTACGGTGCGCCCGCAGGCTGCCGCTTGTCGCCATATGCCACCACTAGCGCCAAGTGGTTATCCTCATTCGGCACGTCTGGCTCGTTGGCGTCCATTTCGCCCTTGTAGTGCACTTTGCCCAGTTCGTACAGCACAAAACTGTCGAAGCCAGCCTTGATATTCTGATGGACTTTATCGAGTAAACTTGGCGTGAGCCCGGTGCGGTAGTACTGCAGGTCAGGACTCAGTGCATTGCTCAAGCGGAATGCATGGGCCGGATCCTGGCCGGTCTTTTTGAACAGATTTTCGTGGACAAAGCTGTATGTTAGCAACTCGTTGGCGCCGGCTGCCGTCAGCTTGGTGCGGATCTGGTTCTTTAGGTCTAGTAGCGGGTTGCGGGCCGGCGGTGTCAGGTCGCGCTTTGGCAGCTTGAGCGGCAGCTTGTCGTAACCATACAAGCGGCCGATTTCCTCAACAACGTCTTCTGGAATCTCGATATCAGTCCGCCAGAACGGCGCGGTGACGGTCAGCTCGTCACCATTAACGTCAACCCTAAACTCTACGTTCTCAAGCAAGGTCTTCATTTCATCAGCAGAAAGATTCCAACCGAGACGCTCGTTCACGAACTGGGTTGTGACAGTGACTGGAGCGTGGATGTTGCCGCGCTCCATGGCTTCCTGCGGCACGTGGTTGACGTCAATAAGCGGGCTGGCCACCTTGCCACCAGCAAACCGGCGGACTTCGTCGGTCATTTTGGCCAGCACTGCCAGGGTTTGCAAGGGGCTTTGGCCTTTGTTAAAGCGCGTTACGGCGTCGGTGAACAGACCGTGCGCCATGCTTGTACGCCGGATGGAGTACATGTCGAAGTTGGCAGACTCGATAATGATGTTCTTGGTATTTTTGTCGACCTCTGTTTCCTCGCCGCCCATCACGCCACCTATGCCAATGAGTTGTTTGTCGGTGGCAATCATAATGGCGCCTTCGCGCGGCTCAACCTCTTTGCCGTTCAGCAGCTTGATCTTTTCACCCGGGCGCGGATGGCGGACTACAATGGTGGCGCCGTCGCCGCCACTCAACGCCTTTACCTTGTCGTAGTCGTAGGCATGCAGCGGCTGGCCGGTTTCGAGCATAAAGAAGTTGGTGCAGTCTACGATGTTGTTGATGGAGCGCAGACCCACGCGCGCCAGCTCAACTTGCAACCACACAGGACTTGGGCCGATCTTAACGTCACGGAGCACAATCGCCGAAAACCTCGGAACCAACTCTGGTATCTCATTCCGCACCTCAAGTTTGAGTTCTTCGGCTTCAATGCCCGGAATTTCCGGGTTCATGGTGTACCACGCCGGGCTCTTGTACGGACGGTGGTAAATGCCCTCAATCTCACGCGCGATGCCCAGCCAGCCGAAGCAGTCCGGCCGATGCGTGAACATCTTGTTTTCCATGTCGATGATAAAATCGTCGCGCAGGTGGTACACATCAGCGAATGCCGCGCCGGGAGCGACTCCGGGATAATCAGCATCCACCTCCAAAATACCGTCATGGCTGTCGCCGAGCGACAACTCCTTGGGGCTGGCCATCATGCCGTTCGACACAACGCCCCGGATGGCGCGCGCTTCTAGTACGAACGGATCGGCGGTGTCAACGGGGTTGGGCACGGTCGAACCGGGCGGCAGCCAGGCGGCCAGCATACCGGCGCGGACATTTGGCGCGCCACACACCACTTGGACCAGCCCATTCTCGTCGCGCTCGACGCCTTGCGCCTTGCCGCCGTCGTCCACCTTACACACATGCAGACGGTCGGCGTTCGGGTGCTTTTCGCACGTCACGACTTTGACGATAACAACATCTTTAAAACGCTTGCCAAAATCAACAACTTCCTCAACAGCGCCCAGCTGCGCGCCGATACGCTGCACTAAGTCATCCACACCGTTCGGCGCGGGATCGCCGGCCGAACCGTAATGGGTATTGATGAATTTCAATAACTGCGTACTGATTTTCACTCCGCTGCCTCCAGGATTTGCTTCTGGATCTTGGCCAGCTCTTCGTCGCTTGCCTCGGGGCCGTCGGCGGTGATGAGGTACCCCTGGTACTTCTCGCTGAATGGCCGGGGCTTTTGGTACTCGCCGCCTTCGTGCATCGGAATAAGCTTGACGTGCAGGTGCGGCACACCCTCGCCTTCGATCACCAAGCCGACGCGGTACACGCCAAACGCCTTGCGAAGCCGCGCTGCAACTTTGCGCGCAGCGAGCAGCAGGCCGATGTATGCATCCTCATCCACGTCCAGATAGTTATCGCCAGGGTTCTTCTTGGGAACAACCACGGTAAAGCCGGGCGTATTCGGCCAACGCGTCAAAAACGCCACGTAGTTGTCGTCTTCCCAAACCTTATAGGCCGGAATTTCACCAGATACGATTTTGTCGAATACTGTTGGCTCGCTCATTCGTTTTTAATCCTCTCCTCCAACTGATCCATGGTTGTTAGAAATGCTTTTTCGAGGTCGATGTCATACTCTTTGGCCAGAACCAGGATTGACCACAGACAATCGGCCAGTTCGTGTTTGAGTTTGGTGTCGACGTCGTCGATGTGGCGCAAGCCCTCCTTGGCCATCACCAGCTCCATCAGTTCGCCGACATCCGCTACAAACCCCATGGAGCGTTCTTTTGGTCCCCACGCTTTGTGACCCTGCCGTGCGTTCAGCTCGGCGTATTTTTCGGCAATCTCAACGGCGCGCGACTGCAGCTCTTTCAGCTCACTCATGCGACCTGCTCCAGGAAAGTCTTAATGTCCGGATAAATAGCATCAAATATCAGGTACAGCGTCTCGGGCTTTTCGGGCACGCCTATACCGTAGCACTTCTTGCCCATGCCGTAGGCCACACCTAACTCGGTATGTGCGGACACCCCTGCGGGGAGCACCATTATCAGGGCTTTGGCATTTTTGAGGCCGTTCATGTCGTTCTCGAAAATCTGACGGAACGTCGGGTTGGTTTGCCAGTCGGTCAGGCTTTCCATGGCCGCCATCCCGGCCTCGATATTTGCGTCTTGTGCGTCGAATTTGATGCCGTCACCCTCATATGAGTGGTCGGTAAAGCAATATACACGCTTGCCTGCGTCGCGCAATGCTTGCTTAACCGCGTTAACCTGATCGCGGTTGCGCCAGCGGCCTACTACAATGTAATCATATTTAAACTGCTGCTCACTCATGCGAACTGCCTCAAAAAGTCTAGTTTGCCGCTCTTGAAGTGCCGGATGTCTTCGATGTTGTGCTTCATCATTACCAAACGCTCGACGCCGCAGCCCCAAGCGTAGCCGGTGTAGACGTTCGGGTCGACGCCGGCCATCTTGAGCACGTTGGGGTGGATCATGCCGCAGCCGAGCAGCTCGATCCAGCCGGTGTGGCTGCAGACATTGCAGCCTTGCTTCTTACAAAACGGGCAACTTAAGGCAAACTCAAAGCTTGGCTCGGTGAATGGGAAGTAGA
>CALKHY010000149.1 GCA_937988795.1 uncultured Candidatus Saccharibacteria bacterium | reverse complement strand
AGCAGAAGACGGCATACGAGATTGGTCAGTGACTGGAGTTCAGACGTGTGCTCTTCCGATCTTCAACACACTTAACACTGACGAGCGCAAGATTATTACGCTGGAAGACCCGATCGAATATTTCCTGAAAGGCGTGGTGCAGATCCCGGTGGAGGGTGACAAGAACGCCCAAGGGTTTGCCGACCACTTGCGCGCCGTGCTGCGGCTCGATCCGGATGTGGTAATGGTCGGCGAGATCCGCGATCAGGATACGGCTAAAACCGCGCTACAGGCCGCGCTGACCGGCCACCTCGTTTTGAGCACCTTCCACGCCTCTTCGGCTGCGGCCGCGCTCACGCGCATGATCGACTTTGTCGGCGTCAACCCCTTGTTCGCTTCGGCCATACATTTGATCATGGCCCAGCGTTTGGTACGCGTGCTGGACGACAAAACCAAACAGCCGTATCAGCCAGATGAAGGGGTTAAATTGCGGCTGAAGGAAGTGATCGACAGTCTGCCGCCCGGTGTGGAACGACCGGACATTGCCAACCTCACGCTGTACCGCCCGCAGCCGACGCCGGAGAATCCTTTTGGCTACACTGGCCAAATCCCGATCCGCGAACAGCTACAAATGACTCCGGGCATTCAGCAGTTACTTAAACTGCCGCCCGCGCAAATCACAACTGAGACGCTGGAGCAAAAAGCCGTCGAAGACGGCATGCTCACCATGTTGCAAGACGGTGTGCTCAAGGCCTGTGCCGGCATCACCTCTATCGAAGAAGTCTACCGAGTCGTAGGCTGAGATCATTGCCGAGCTTGCTCCGTTGTGCCAAATCAGTTCAGGGTGTTAAAAATTTAGCAGCCAGGCCTTATGCTAAAGCATAAGTTGCAATAGTAATGGATTACTAACGTACGGAGGAAGTTATTTTTGATACTGCTGGGTGGGCCTAAGTTAGTTGCGTGATTCATTATTAGGCAGGTTGGCGATATTGCATTCATTGGTGGCACACGCACAGAAGAGGAGCGTGTGGCTGCATATGGGGTTGGGGCCGTGCAGCAATGTCCGCCAGATGGGGATGGCCTGCGAGAGCTGGGGGTACTGGCGGTGATTGACGCCGACGGTTCTGGTCTTTCGAGTTGGTGATTATCCACAGTTCACTGTTAGTATTGACTTGTCTCTATCGGAATTGTTTTAATTAAGTCCTGATGGCAAAAGGAACTCGGGCCGAATTACCAATCCAGGGGCCCGAGTTTTTTCAAACACCGCCAGGGGAAACTGGCCGGACTGGCCAAGCCCACGTTTCGCAACGACCAGAAGTCAGTCTACGTTCTGCCGGCGACCAATCGTCGACTTTTTATAATTTCGATGATCCTGACAGGATCGCTAACGCGGGGAGAACCGCCGTCGCTATCGCAAATTTTATGGCAGGGTTGCGTGACCTTATACCTGCCTGGGTCGGAAGGGCGTTATGTGCCCAAACAGACCCGGAGGCATTCTTTCCCGAAAAAGGCGGAAGCGCTTTGGAGGCAAAACGGATTTGTGGGCGTTGTGAAGTAAAGTCAGAATGTCTCGAGTATGCGTTAGACCGTAGTGAGAGGTCTGGCATCTGGGGCGGTATGACTCCGGGTGAGCGTAGGCGCTTGAAGCGTGGTATTATGCGAACAGGCAAGCAGGATTAAACAATCTTGGCGGCGATTGTTTCGGCAAGACGCGGATCGAGGACGCTAGGGACGATGTTGTCGGGTGTAGGGCTTTCTACCAGGCTCGCGATAGCTTTGGCCGCCGCAATCTTGTGATCGTCAGTGATCTTGGCGACGCGGTTGTCGAGCGCACCGCGGAAGATGCCGGGGAAGGCTAGGGCGTTGTTGATCTGGTTCGGGAAGTCGCTGCGGCCAGTAGCTACGATAGCGGCGCCGGCTTCCTTGGCAACATCGGGCATGATTTCGGGTATAGGGTTAGACAGGGCAAAGATGATCGGGTCCTTGTCCATGCTCCGGACCATGTCAGCGGTGAGCAGGCCGGGCTTGGAAACACCGATGAAGATGTCGGCTCCCTTGACAATGTCCTCCAGTGAGCCGTCAACGCCAGCAAAATTGCTATACTCCAGCAGTTTCTTCTTTTCGTCGTTCAGGTCGGTGCGGTTGGCACTGACGATGCCCTTGCTGTCCACCACGAACATGCGCGGTTTTGCGTAGCGGTGTAGCAGCTTGACGATGGCGGTGCCCGCAGCGCCTGCGCCGGCTACGACAATCTTGGCGTCTTCCAGCTTGCGACCGGTGATCTTCATGGCGTTGATAAGTCCAGCAAGTGTTACCACGGCCGTGCCGTGTTGGTCGTCGTGCATGATCGGGATGTCGAGCTCGGCCTTCAGCCGCTCTTCAACCTCAAAACAGATAGGCGCGGCAATGTCTTCAAGGTTAATGCCGCCAAAGCTCGGCGCAATAGCCTTGACTGCCGCAACGATCTCATCAGCAGTGTGTACATCCAAGACGATCGGTACGGCGTCAATGCCGGCAAAGTGCTTAAAGAGCATGCATTTGCCTTCCATCACTGGCAGCGCCGCCTTCGGGCCGATGTCGCCAAGCCCCAGCACAGCCGAGCCGTCGCTCACCACCGCCACGCTGTTATTAAGCCATGTGTAGTCGCGCGAGATCGGAAGAGCGTCGTGTAGGGAAAGAGTGTAGA
>CALKHY010000148.1 GCA_937988795.1 uncultured Candidatus Saccharibacteria bacterium | reverse complement strand
CGTCACCGGCTGTTTTTTGTTGACGGCGTACAGTGCCGCCTGCACGGCTTCATCGCGGTTCACGGGCGCAACATCCAAACCCTGCGCTGCTCCGTCAACGACCTGGCTGATTTTTTCTTCGGACAGCTTGAGTGTTTGTCCGTCAGGCTCAAAAAAGCCGGCGATATCAGAACGGCTCAGCTGCCTTGATTGCCCCTTGTGCGTAAACGTAATTTTCGCATCCAAATGCTTATTGAGCTCGGCAAGCTTTTCGCCTAATTGCCCGGCTGGCGCATCAGATTTTTTAACTTCAACCGGCACATCCAGCTCGCGCTTGCCTTGTTCAAGCAAGCCCACCAGCTCCATGCGCAGTGTGACTACATCGAGCGAAAAGCCATCTTCAGGTTCTGCAATCTTGAAATCATCGCCGCTAAAAACGATGCGCTCTGGCAATGGGTTTTTATGGAACGCCTTCTCCAACTCCTTGGCGGCAACGGCAAACTTGGCATTATCGAGCGTCAACTCGGCCGGCACAGTGCGCTTCATGAACAGGCTGAGCGCCGGCAGCCAGTTACGCGAGCCCTGGATCTGTTCGCGGGTTACCTCCCAGTCCACAGCCACGCCCAAATCCTTGGGCGTTATCTTTTTTGTAATGTCATCTTTTTTGAGTGTTATCTCGTCTGGCAATAATTTTTCTACCGAAACTTTCTTATCAAGCTCATCAAAACGCGTACCCCCAATCGCCACCGCCGCAACAGAATAATTCGGTAACACCTTACCCCGGTACACCAGCATCACCACCAGATTAGCCAGAATAAACACACCAGCCAGTACGCCAAAAACAATCAAAGCAACCCACACCCACTTCGGCATTTCACGCCGTTTATTCACAAGCCGGAACCGTCGCCTGTCTATTGGTCGCATCTACTCTTAATATTACCTCATACATCGAAGTCCAAGCTAGAACGGCAAGATATGCGTTATCTTCAATCTATTAGGACTTCGGCCGATACTCTGTAACTACATCGATGGACCCGGCCATCACATGCAATTCGGCGGGTACCCCTAGCTGATGAGGGGTTAACAGTTGCATCCGTCCCTCTTCGCTTGACTGACGCTGAGGAATATCAGCACCTTCGGGCCATGTAATTCTTAATAACCTCACGTACTCACCAAGAGTAGTAGCCACACTACCGATAAATGGCGCAAAGTATGCAATCTCTTGGCGAATAATATCATGTGTCGTACCTGGAGCTATCCTGTAACATAGTGCATATCCGGGCCTCTGCTCTTGGTCGCCATGCCCGTCATCAATGATGGGCTCTACCCGACGCCAATGCGGCTCATGAAGCTCAACGCTCAATGGCTGCTCGGCTGCTGATAGTAGCTCCCTTTGATCATATCCAAGCAAATCTCGCTCTTTAACCAGCCGTTGCAATAACCTTACACCAAATGCTATGGAGCGCGTTCCGGTCCAAGCCTTCCGACTGTTAAAAAATTCAAATAGACCCAACCTAGCATCTGTACGTGGAGGCGTATGTGCAATATCTGCTAAGACATTTCGACTAACATACACAATTCCGGGCCTACTTCTTTCAATCAAGGCTTGTTGATCACCGTACTCTGCCTCAAGTCGCCCCACAACACTGTCAAGGAACCTAAAATGACTCCCTTTCATAAGACGACCAAGATACAGAAAACGCTAATCTCGGTGCATGACGGGAGGTCGACCGCGCCGGCGCGACTGGTTATGCGTATGTGGGTCAAATCCGGATTGGCCATAGTTGCTCTCAAAAGATGGATGTGTCATAATATATTAATTATAATATAAATATCGTAATATAACAATATTGCCGTAATAGTCCGCCCTCTTCGCAACAAAAACCAAGACAGCCGCTGTGACCCTAGGCTGCCAAACCTACATTTTTGACTTAATCTCTGCGATGATGTCGCGCAGCTCGGCGGCTTTTTCGAATTCTAGGTTGGCGGCGGCCAGCTCCATTTGGGCGGTGAGGTCTTTGATGAGCAGGCCGTATTCGTCCTTGGGGATTTTCTTGAGGTCGAGTTTGGCTTTCTTGGCTTCTTCCGGTAGATCTGGGCGGAGGCCCTTTTCGATTGCCTTGCTGACACCGCGGGGCGTGATGCCGTGCTCTTTGTTGTATTTCTCCTGGATTTCGCGGCGGCGGTTGGTTTCGTCGATCGCCTTGCGCATCGACTCCGTGATCGTGTCGGCATAAAGAATCACCATGCCATCGGCGTTTCTTGCCGCGCGACCGATGGTCTGAATGAGCGAACGTTCCGAACGCAAAAACCCTTCTTTATCGGCGTCGGTGATGGCGACAAGACTCACTTCCGGAATATCAAGCCCTTCACGAAGCAGGTTGATCCCGATTAAGACGTCGAAAACACCGAGCCGCAAGTCGCGGATGATTTCGGTCCGCTCAATGGTTTTGATATCCGCGTGGAGATAAGATCGGAAGAGCACACG
>CALKHY010000147.1 GCA_937988795.1 uncultured Candidatus Saccharibacteria bacterium | reverse complement strand
GAGCTGGTTACTACTGCCCCTACCACCAAGCCGCAAACCTACAAGGGCAAAGTGATTGTCGCCGAATACTCCGACCCCAACCCGTTTAAAGTGCTGCACGCCGGCCACCTGTATACGAGCGTCGTTGGGTTCGCCATTTCCAACCTCCTAGAGGCCGCCGGCGGCGAGGTGCACCGCGTGAATTACGGTGGCGACGTGGGCCTGCACGTCGGCAAAACCATGTGGGCTATCCTGAAGGAATTGGGCGGTGAGCATCCCGAAAAGCTGGCCGAGGTGCCGGCGGACAGCCGCTCGGAATGGATGGCCAAGGCGTACGTCGCAGGAACAAACGCTTACGAAGACGACGAGACGGCTAAAGCCGAAATAGTCGAGCTGAACAAGCGCGTGTATCAATTGATCGCCAATGATGACCATGATTCGCCATTTGCGCAAATTTACTGGACCTGCCGGCAGTGGAGCTACGATTACTTTAACGAATTTTATGCTCGCATTGGTACACCTTTTGAGCGGTTTTATCCAGAAAGCGAAGTCGCCGAACTTGGGCTTAAAACAGTGCAGGAACAGCTCGAAAAAGGCGTGTTTAAACAGAGCGACGGCGCCGTGGTGTTCGAGGGCGAGCCGTATGGGCTGCACACCAGAGTGTTCATTAACTCGCAAGGGCTGCCAACATACGAAGCCAAAGAGGTCGGCCTTATCTTCCACAAAAAACAGGACTACAACTTCGATAGATCCGTGGTTATCACCGGCAATGAGCAAGAACAGTACATGGCAGTGGTGCTCAAGGCCATCGAACAATTTGCGCCAGAGCTGGTCCAGGCTACCACCCATCTGACGCACGGCCTGGTTAAGCTGAAGGGCGGCGTAAAGATGAGTAGCCGGAAGGGTAATTTCCTCCGCGCCGTAGATGTGCTCGAAGCAGTACACGAAGCCAACAAAATGGCAACGGGCCGCGAGGACGAAACCACGGTACTTGGCGCCATTAAGTATTCATTCTTAAAACACCGCATCGGCGCCGACATCATCTTCGATCCCGAGGAGTCTGTCAGTCTCGAAGGCAACAGTGGTCCGTACCTGCAATATGCCCACGCCAGAGCGCGCAGTATCCTGGCCAAAGCAGATCCCCCGTCCCGTCATGCCGAACTTGGTTCGGCATCCTCTGACGGCGAATATGAGACCCCGAAACAAGTTTGGGGTGACAGTGGTAGTGTGTTCGACGCGAGCGAACGCTCGCTGGCGCGCAAGATCAGTGAATACCCAGAAGTACTTGAAAAAGCTGTGAACGAGCTCATGCCGCACCACATCTGCACCTACCTCTACGAACTTGCACAGGAGTTCAACCGTTTCTGCGAACACAACCGTGTTATCGGCGATCCGCGCGAGGCAACGCGACTT
>CALKHY010000146.1 GCA_937988795.1 uncultured Candidatus Saccharibacteria bacterium | reverse complement strand
CCGTAAGCAGCGGCTCAGCTTTTATAGTATCTGACGTATCCTTACCAAAGATATCTCATCGGCGACCGACGGCGGTCCCAAGTTGGGTACGAAGCTTGGTCTGCGTCGCCTGTGTCTGGCGTTTGACTGCCGTAGTTGCATTAGCTGCGGTAGTGCGGCGCACTTCTTTGATCTGGCCGAAGACCATCTTTCCGGCTACTGTTTGATGCATGCGCGTGACACTTACCGGCACCTCACGGCCTACATAGCGCGCGCCGCCTTCGATGACGATCATCGTACCATCCTCGAGGTATCCGACGCCCTGCTCGCGGTTACTGCCCTTTTGGACGATTTTAATCTTGAGCGTCTCGCCTGGCAGCGCGATGGGTCTGAGCGAGTGTGCCAGCTCATTGACATTCAGTACCTGCACACCTTCGACAGCCGCCACTTTGGCAAGGTTGTAATCGGTTGTATACAGCTGCGCGTCTAGTTTTTTGGCCAGCGCAATCAATTTGTCGTCGTTTGTCTCGGCCCGGGGCAGCAGCGTCCGGTCAATGGTTACCTTCATGGGCGCGCTGTCTTGCAGCTCGTGCGCAATATCCAAACCGTAGCGGGCGCGTTCGCGCTTATGCGAGTCGCTGCCATCTGCCAAAAGCTGCAGTTCGCTCAAAATGAACTGGGGGATCACCAACTCACTGCGCATAAAACCGGTACGAACAATCTCGGCAATCCGCCCGTCAATAAGCGCGCAGCTGTCCAGAATAACCCGATGTGGTCTGCTCAAACGCAGGCCGACCGTGCCCGGCTTCGCACCCATCAACAATCCGACGATCGCCAGGAGCAGTAAAACTTGAAAAACTTCTATCATAGTATTTAACTCTATCCTTATTTTATCATTTTGAGCAGGCATTAGAGAGTAAACATTGGACATTACCAATAAACAAAGATATTAGCATCCGCCATTCCCGCCACCGATCGGGGTCGAGGGCAGGCTTCAGCGGGAATGTAGTAAAACAATGAGCTGTCCGACTAGGACAGCTCCTGCTTTCGGGGGTTCGGGTATCGGCTTTCGACCCGGCAGTCTTGGGGGACGAGTTCTACAAGCGAGCCTGCAAATGACAACAGCTGTGCCTAGTCAAAAACGTAGCCCGGTAGGGATAACAACGGTTTTTTGAAGTTGACAAAATGGTTATGTTTGTGGTATAATAAAAAGATAGGGTGTATTAACTTTCCAGGAATTGGTTTAGGGCGCTGCGGACGTCGGTTACTTCTTTTAGAAAACTCGATTTCTTGCCCTTTTGCGCAGGCCCGATAGCCGCCTCAAAGCCCAGTTTCTTGGCTTCGGCAATGCGTTTTTCGATGTACGGCACATGGCGGACTTCGCCGCTTAGGCCTACCTCGCCAAATACCACGGCATTTGCCTTGAGCTGCAAGCCCCTAGCAGCGGAACCGATGGCCATGCAGACTGCAAGATCGGCTGCCGGCTCGGTAATACGCATGCCGCCAACGATATTGACATACACGTCCTGGTCGGCAAGCGAAAGCTTAGTGCGCCGCTCCAGCATCGCAATAAGTAGATTGACGCGGTTAAGGTCGATACCGCTGGCGGCGCGCTTGGGATAGCCATAGCTTGTCTTATTAACAAGCGCCTGCACTTCGACGAGCAGTGGCCGCGTACCCTCCATGGTGGCCAGCACGATCGATCCGTCGGTTACCTGCCGCTCAGCAAGCAACGCCTCCGAAGGGTTGTCGACGGGCTTCAGCCCCTTTTCATCCATCTCAAGGATACCGGCTTCGGTGGTCGGGCCAAAGCGGTTTTTGGTGGCACGAAGAACCTTAAAACCCCCGTAGCGGTCACCCTCTAGCTGCAGCACCACGTCTACGACATGCTCGAGCACCTTCGGCCCGGCGATCGAACCCTCTTTGGTCACATGGCCGACAAGGATAACCGCTGTAGCTGATTGCTTGAGATCGGAAGAG
>CALKHY010000145.1 GCA_937988795.1 uncultured Candidatus Saccharibacteria bacterium | reverse complement strand
CAAAGACAAGGACGGCTGCGCCGTCCGCGCTATCCTTCCCCGCCCTGAACGGCGGGGCTTGTCGCGCACCGGGTCAAGGTAAAGCTGGCAGAACTCGGCCCCGACGTCGAGTTCAAGACCGCGCTCAGCGTCGACGAGCTTCGGCGCGAAGCCACCGAAGATCTCGACCTGGCTTTAATTGACATCACCATGCCCGGCGCGGCAGGGCACCAGCACATCGCCGAGTTGCGCGAGCGGCTGCCTGCGCTGCCCATCATCGTGCTCTCCGGCGTCGAAGATCCCGACGTCATGCGTGCCGCCATCGAACTCGGCGCGCTCGGCTACATCCCCAAGGCCTACTCGCCCGACGTCATGCTCTCGGCCGTGCGGCTCGTGCTCGCCGGCGGCGTATTCGTGCCGCAGATGATGCTCTCCGGCATCGCCTCCCCCGCCACGACGCCGCCTCGCGTCGCCGAGCCGGCCGGGGAAGCCCGCGCCGCCTCGCTCGATCAACTGCGCAGCCTGCTTACCGAACGGCAGATCGACGTCTTGCGCCTGCTTTCAGAAGGCAAGCCCAACAAACTCATTGCGCGCGACCTCGGCATCAGCGAAGGCACCGTCAAGATCCACCTGGCCGCGATCTTCCGCGCGCTCGACGTGCGCAACCGCACCGAAGCGGTGGTGGCCGCGCGCGGGCTGGCAGGGTTGTAGGCGGCTCAGGAAAGCCGCTCGGTCATTTCGCGTATGACGGCGTGGATAATCGCGCGCAAGCAGCGCGCCTCCCCCGCTCGCGTTGCCGGGGATTGCAAGCCAGCTTCTCCGGTCCTCGCTTCGAAGGCCGCGTACACATGCTCGGCGGCCGGCACGATGCGGCGGCGGCATTCGTCCAGCAAACGCTCCGCCGTGCCGCGGTTCAAGCCCAGCTCGACGCCCGCTGCGATCATCAATTGCCGATCAACCTCGGCAAAGCGCCTTGCATCCAGGATGGGCCACGCCAAGTGCGTGGACTGCGGCCAATCCGGTTTGTCGAAGGCGCGTGACTCGTAGACTGCCGTGCTGATCAGATCGTAGTGCGGGGCCAGCTGCACGCCCGCGCCTGTAATCAGAAAGCTCAGGTTTTTCAGGTGCGCATCGCCATTGCCCGTCAGTACGTTGAAAACCACCCACGTGAATAAGCGCGTGCGCGCGACAGCCGGGCTTCGGCAGGCGTCAGCCAGCCGGGAAAGATTCGCGATGCTGCCTTGCTGGTACTTGAAGCTGCGGTCAAGACCCAGCAGCTGACAGGCATCGATGGCATGCAGGCGTTCTATCTTCCCGTTGCGTACGATGCGGTCGAACCGGTCCACGATGTAAGCCGGTTCGGGGACATAGCGGCGGTGTACCGGCGGAACCGCGAGCCCGGATTCGGCCGCCAGGCGCATGACAAACCATTCGTTGGCCACCGAGTGCGGATAATCGGGATCCGGATGTTCGGGTTTCAGGATATGGAGCGATGCCGAGGCCCCAGAAGGTTCGTAGAGCACGCCATCGCGCATGACGACCGCGAGCTTGTGCTGCGCGCCTGCTAGCGACATGCGCTTGACGGCGCCATGTGTGAGCGGGACGCGCGGCAGCTGGCGAATACGTTGAGACAGCTCGGCATCGGAGAGTGTCCGGAGCGCTTCAGCGCCCGCGTTTGCCGGTGCGTCCGGCGGAAGCAGCGTAAGCGAGCCCGCCGTTTCGGCGCCATACCAACTCAGCAGGCCGAAGGCGTCCGCGGCATCGAGGCGGGCATCCGCCGCGAGCAGCGTTCTCTGCCCTTCCTCGGGCAGCAGGTTGTCGAAATACCATTGCACCGGGCGGACGCTGGCCCCGTCGATGAATGGCTCGCGCTGCAAGGGTAAATGCGGGCTCAGCGTATGGCGCCCGTCGAAGCGCAGCCAGG
The DNA here is from genome assembly GCA_937988795.1 of uncultured Candidatus Saccharibacteria bacterium. Taxonomy (GTDB): domain Bacteria; phylum Patescibacteriota; class Saccharimonadia; order Saccharimonadales; family UBA4665; genus PMNU01. The sequence continues at coordinate 17,987 of CALKHY010000145.1, read as the reverse complement.
TATCGCTGTACTGGAAGGTCCAAACGCCGTTCTGCTCCCGGAGCTCGCCCACGGGGAGATCGCCGATGCTGACGAGGAGGGCGCGCTCACTCATGGCTCGCCTGTATCCCGCTCCATCGCGCGGGCCACGCGCTCGGCGGCCTCTTCCGGCACATCGAGCACGACTCGAATCCCCAGCCCCTTGAGCACCTGGAACAGTTTGCCCCACTGGGCCGTCTCGCCCCCCCGCTCGATCTTGCCGAGAAAGTTTTCGCTCACGCCAATGGCGCCGGCGGCATCGTCCTGACGAAGGCCTTGAGCTTTGCGGGTGGCGCGGACGACGGGGCCGAGCGCTTGCGGTGTATCTATGGTGATCTTCATGGAATCCTCACGATTGTGAGGATTCTAAAGTCTTCACCGTAGCTGCACAACCAATCCACAAGGTCGTAAGGATTTATGGCAGAAATCGTCCGACTTCCAAGAAATCCTTGTAACCGTGAGGATTTTTATCAACCCTCCACCCACCGCACCACGTCCCCGATGGGCGCCCGCGTCGTCCGGAACCCATTGGCCGGGTGCTCGAGGTCCGCATAGCCAAACGAGATGCCGCACACGATGCGCTGGTCTTGGGGAATGCCGAAATGGGCGCGGATGAAAGGTGAATAGCCCGCCAGCGCCGCCTGCGCGATGGTCGCCACGCCCAGGCTTTGCGCGGCCAGCATGAAATTGCTCACGTAGGCGCCGCAATCCACCGCGCCGTACACTCCCAGCGCCTCGGGCGTGGTGATGATGGCCACGTGCGGCGCCCCGAAGAAACGGAAGTTCTCCGCCCCCTGGCGGGCCGAGGCCTCGCGGTCGCCCCGCTTGATGCCCACGCTCTCGTATAGCTGGAAGCCGCATTCGCGCCGCCGCTCGCGATACACGCCCGGGTATTCGCGCGGGAAGGGGAAATCCGGTTCGATCTCGGGATGGCTCGCCACGTGCGCGCCCAGGGCTTCGCGAAAGCGCTCCGTGCCGGCGCCCGAGGTCACCACCACCTGCCAGGGCTGGGTGTTGCACCACGAGGCCGTGCGCTGCGCGAGCTCGAGGATGCGGTCGATGGTGGCGCGGGGCACGGGTTGCGGCAGGAAGCCGCGGCAGCTCCAGCGGGCGTGCAGGAGTTGGTCGATGGCCAGGGTGGGGTCGCCAGATTGCATGCTCGCGTTTCTCCTCGATCCGTCGTCTCGCGACGCTTTCTACTCAACTTACCTACTCAAATACCACCGCACCGTCTTCCGTATCGCCTCGTCGAACCGTTCCTGCGGTTCCCATCCCAGTTCGTCGCGCATCTTGGCGGCGTCGATGGCGTAGCGCCAGTCGTGCCCGGGACGGTCGGCGACGAATTGGATCAGGCGCCGGTGCGGTGCGCCTTCGGGATGATATTCGTCCATTAGCGCGCAGAGGTGCTCGGCCACGTCGATGTTGCGCAGTTCGCACCCGCCGCCGATGTTGTAGGTCTCGCCTGTACGCCCAGCGCGCAGCACGCGCTCGATGCCGCGGCAGTGGTCGTCCACGTACAGCCAGTCGCGCGAGTTGCCGCCCGTGCCGAATACGGGAATAGGCGTGCCCGCGAGGCAGTTGCGGATGATGGTGGGAATGAATTTTTCGTCGTGCTGGTACGGGCCGTAGTTGTTCGAGCAATGCGTGGTGACGACGGGCAGGCCGTAGGTGCGGTGGTAGGCGCGCACCAAGTGGTCGGCCGCGGCCTTGCTCGCAGAGTAGGGCGAGTTGGGCGCGTAGGGTGAGGCTTCGGTGAAGGGCGGGTCGCCCGGGCCCAGGGAGCCGTACACCTCGTCGGTGGAGATGTGGTGGAAGCGCTTGCCCGCTGCAGGCCCGGGCCCGGCCAGCCATGCCTGGCGCGCGGCTTCCAGCAGCGTGAAGGTGCCGTCTACGTTGGTTCGCACGAAATCCCCCGGCCCGGTGATGGAACGGTCCACGTGGGTTTCGGCGGCGAAGTGCACGATGGTGTCGATCTCGTGTTCGCGCAGCAGGCGGCAGACCAAGCCGGCATCGCACACGTCCCCATGCACGAACAGGTGGCGGCCCGTAGCGTCGAACCGGGGCAGGATGGCCGGGTCCGCGGCGTAGGTCATGAGGTCCAGGTTCACCACGAACACGTCCGGATCGCGGTCGAGCAGGTGCGCGACGAAATTCGCACCGATGAACCCGGCCCCGCCGGTGATCAAGACCTTGCGCGGGTGATGGGTCACGCCGCCTGTTTCCATGTCGACAATACCTCTTTCAGTCCGGCGCGCCAGTCCGCGGGCGGCAGGCCAAGCAGCCCGGCGCCGCGCCGGCCGTCTAGCACGGAATAGGCCGGGCGCCGCGCGGCGCTGGGGTACTCCGCACTGGTAATGGGCGCGATGGAGGGTGCGTGATCGAGCAGCCCCTGGCGGCACGCTTCGGCCATGATGGCCTCGGCAAATGCATGCCAGCTCACCGCTTCGCCGCCCGGGTAATGATAGAGCCCCCACGGCAAGTCTTCGCCCGCCGTGATCCGGTCGGCCAGCTGCAGCAAGGCCTGCGCGATGTCGCCGGCATGGGTGGGGGTGCCGGTTTGGTCTGCCACCACGCGCAGCGGCGCGCCGGCCTGCGCCCGGCGCAGCAGCGTGCGCACGAAATTCTCGCCATGGGCGCCGAACACCCACGAGACCCGGAGGATCAAGTGGCGGGGGAGGGCGTCGCGCACCGCGGCTTCCCCTTCCAGCTTGCTGCGGCCGTACACGTTCAGCGGCGCCGGGGCATCGCCTTCGGCATAGGGCGTGCGCTGGGCGCCGTCGAACACGTAGCAGGTAGACAGGTGCAGCAGCGCAATGCCGCGCCGCGCGCAGGCGCGCGCCAGGTGGCCGGGGCCGTCGCGGTTGGCGGCGAAGGCGGGCCCGGGGGCCGCTTCCGCGCGGTCCACGGCGGTATAGGCCGCGGCGTTGATCACGAGCGTGGGGCGGTAGGCGTCCAGCACCCGTTCGGTGGCCCCAGGGTCGGCGATGTTCCATTCCGCGCGGGGCAGCCCGACGAGGCGGCGCGCGCCGGCGCGCGCCGCGAGCTCCTGGCCGAGCTGGCCGCCCGCCCCGGAAACGAGGATGCTCATGCCGCGCCCCGGTAAACGGGCAGCCGCTCCGGCGCCAGCTCGGCCAGCCGGGGCTGCGCGGCATCCTTGGGGGAAAGCGTGAACGGAACATCCGTGCGGGGCCAGGCGATGCCGAGGTCCGGGTCGTCCCAGCGTATGCCGGCTTCCGCCTGCGGCGCGTAATAGGCCGTGCACCGGTAAACCACGACCGCCTCTTCCGAAAGCACGCAAAAACCGTGCGCAAAGCCGGGCGGAATCCACAGCTGGCGGTGGGCGTCGTCGTCCAATTCCGTGCCCGTCCAGGCCCCGAAGGTGGGCGAGCCGCGCCGCACATCCACCGCCACGTCGAAGACCTTGCCCCGCACCACGCGCACCAGCTTGCCCTGTTCCTGCGGCCACTGGAAATGCAGCCCGCGCAGCACACCGCGGCGCGAGAGCGATTGATTCTCCTGCACGAAATCGGCCTCGATGCCCGCCTCGGCCAGCCAGTTGGCGCGCCAGGTCTCCACGAAGTAGCCGCGCGCGTCGCGCCGCACTTCGGGCTCGAATAGCAGGACTTCCGGCAGGCGGGTCGGCAAGATCTTCATGGCAGACGGCATGGGGCGGGGCGTCAGCCCGGCACCCGGTATTGCGGGCAGCGCACCTGCACCACTTTATGGTCTTCCAGCCGGACCGCCGTCAACTGCCCACCCCACACGCAGCCCGTGTCCAGCGCGACCAACCCGGGCCGCTGCAGCAGGCCCAGCGTGGACCAATGCCCGAACACCACGGTAACCGAAGCCGTGGCGCGCCCCGGCACGTCGAACCAGGGCAGGTAGCCTTCCGGTGCATGGCCGGCGCCTTCCTTGGTTTCGAACTCCATCGTCCCTTCCGCCGTGCAAAAGCGCAGGCGCGTCAAGGCATTGACGATCACCCGCAGCCGGTCGGCGCCTTTGAGCCCGTCATCCCAGGCCGCAGGCTCGTTGCCGTACATCTGTGCCAAGAACTGGCGCCAATCGGGCCCGCGCAGCGCCGCCTGCACTTCGCCCGCCAAGGCGAGGGTTTGTTCGGCCGTCCACGCGGGCAGCACGCCGGCATGGACCAGCAGGTGCCCGTGCTCGAAATGCGCGAGCGGCCGCCGGCGCAGCCATTCCAGGATCTCGGCCGCATCCGGCGCGTCCAGGATCTCGCGCACGGTGTCGGACTTGCCGGGCGGGCGCACCCCGGCGGCCACGGCCAAGAGGTGCAGGTCGTGGTTACCCAGCACCGCCTGCGCGCGCTCGCCCAGCGCCATGACCCGCCGCATCGTGGCAAGCGAGGCCGGGCCGCGATTCACCAAGTCGCCGGCAAACCAGAAGCGGGCGCCGGCCTCGCCGGCGATCTCGGGGCGGGCGAGCAGGGCATCGAGCGAATCGCAGCAACCTTGCAGGTCGCCGATCATCCAGGTACTCATGGCCGGCTCACGCGGGGTCGTCTGCCGGCCGGCGCCAGCGCGCCCGCAGCAGGCTGCCGTATTCCATGTTCAGCATCGCGAGCAGCGCCAGGCCCAGCCCCAAGGCATTCGGGGCCACCGCCGTAAACCAGGCCGGCCAGCGATTGAGCATGCCCACGTTCAAGGCCAGCTGGTTCGCCATGAAGAAGGCCACCCCCAGCAGAATGCCGAGGAACACCTTCACGCCCACGCCACCACGGCGGGTCTGCATGAAACCGATGGGGGCGGCGATGGTAATCATCGCGAGCAGGGTGAAGGGGTAGATCAGCTTGCGCCAGATCGCCACGATCTGCCGGTCCGAGACCAGGTTATTGCGGTTCAAATACCCCACGTAATCCAGCAGGTCCGTAAACGCCATCCGCTCCGGGGTCAGCACGCGGGCTAGCAGCAGCTCGGCCGTGAGGGTGGTCGATACCGTGCGCTCGGCTTCGTGCGTCACCTTCACCGGCGGCTCCGTCGCGCGGCTGCCGGCCTGCAGCGCCGATTCCAGCGAAGGGTCGATGGTGGTGATGCTAACGTCCTGCAGCCGCAGCTCATTGGTCGCGAACGTGGCAGACTGGGCCTGCATGATCGTTGCCAGCCGCCTGTCCGGCGTGAAATCGTACAGCGTCACGTTCGAGGCACCGCCCCCGGGCCGCAAGGCCGCCACGTTAATGATGCGCTCGCCCGCCTGGGTGTCTTCCTTGAACCAATAGCCGCTGCGCAGCATCCCGGAAGAGCGGCCCCCCGCGCTGCCCGTGATCGCGAGCCGGGTCTCGTTCAGCTTCACCTCCGCCGCGGGCGTGAGCCACTCCGCCAGCACCAGGGCCAGCAGCATGACCGGCACCGACACCCACCACAGCATGCCCAGCATGCGCATGCCGCTCACGCCCGAGACGCGCAGGATCACCAGCTCGTGCCGCTGCGCCAGCGCCGCCAGCGCCAAGATCGCGCCGATCAGCAGGCCAATGGGCAGGATGTCGTAGATGCGGGTAGGAAGCGCAAGGAGTTCGAGGAACAGCAGGTGGTAGAGCTTGAAGCCATCGCGCCCGACCTGGTCAAGGTCGTCCACCACGGCAAAAAACGAAAACAGGCCGACCAGCGCCGCGAGGACGATGGACGACGAGCGGTAGATTTCAGAGGCCAAGTAACGGCGGGCAGTCTTCACGGCGTATGGGGAGGCATGCAGGCCGTTAGTGTAATGGAAGGGATGCGCGGCAGCCCGCCCCCAGCGGGCCGGGCGCACCTGCATGCACCGGCCGGTGCCCGCGAGCCGCCGGGCTCCGGCTTACTGGCTTACTTATTGAGTATGGACGCTTAGTCAGACCTTGAAGCCGTGGTACTTCTGGCCCAGCGCCACCGTGGCTTCGAACAGGCCGGTCTTGCTGCCGCAGTCGTAGCGCGTGCCCTCGTAGCGGTGCGCGAACACCTTGCGCTTGGCCTTCATCAGCGCGGCAATGCCATCGGTCAGCTGGATTTCGCCGCCGGCGCCCTTGCCTAAGGTGCGCAAGTGGTCGAAGATTTCCCCCTCGAGCACATAACGGCCCACCACGGCCAAGGTAGAAGGCGCTTCCTCGGGGGCGGGCTTTTCCACCATGTTGAACACCTGGGCGGTGCGGCTCGTGTCGTCATGCGTGTCCACGATGCCGTACTTAGAGGTGTCTTCGCGCTTGACGTCCTGGACGCCCAGCACGCTGCCGTCGTTCGCCAGCGCCGCCTCCACCAGCTGCTTGGTCACCGGCACGTCCGCATCGATCAAGTCGTCGGCCAGCAGCACGGCAAAGGGCTCCCGGCCCACCACCGGCTCGGCGCACAGCACGGCGTGCCCCAGGCCCAGCGGCGCGGGCTGGCGGATATAAATGCAACTCACCGAGGGCGGCAGGATGTTCTTGACGGTGCGCAGCAGCTCCACCTTGTGCTTGGCCACGAGCTCGGCTTCCAGCTCGGGAATGGTGTCGAAGTGGTCCTCGATCGCGCGCTTGTTGCGGCCAGTGATGAACACCAGCGTCGTAATGCCGGCCGCCACCGCTTCCTCGACGGCGTACTGGATCAGGGGTTTGTCGATGACGGGCAGCATTTCCTTGGGCATGGCCTTGGTGGCCGGCAGAAAGCGCGTGCCCAGGCCGGCAACAGGGAACACGGCAGTGCGTACAGGTTTCATAAACGCAAACTCTTATGGTGAGTCAATGGCAATGTTGCGACGATCTTACCTGACTTGATTCTGGCGGCTGGCTTTGTTTCGTCGAGACACAAAGCACGAATAAATGGAAAAACAAATCCGTAACTTTTGTTACAAAGCTTGTAACCAAGATTATCATGGCGCGAACGTAAATCGCCGTGGCGGATGGGCCCCATCGGCCAAACGATGTAAAAAAAAGTGTTATAGAAATTAAGGCCGATAGGGGCAGGCGGCGCTTTCATGGTATGTTTCCTCGCTTTTAACTCGTCCACGGACCCAGGGATTCAACCCCCCCCCGGTCCTACACCGTGGGTCCACCTTCTCTCCTATCTATGTTGACAGTGCATAAGCGTGGCCTCATTCCCATGGACGAATCGGCCGGCACACCCCGGCGGGCCTTGGCGGCTGCGGCAGGCGTGCTGCTGTGGGCAGCCATGGCGGCGAGCCCCGCGCTGGGCCAGCAAGCGGCCATGATCGAAGCCGGCAACCAGGAACTGCGGGACGACATCCAGTGGCTGGTGGACCGCGGCATCATCGGGTACGTTTCCACCTCCACGTGGCCAATTCCCGTCTCCGCGCTGGAGGCAGCCCTCGAAGCGCGCAAGCGCAAAGGCCTCACCCGCGCGGACGTGCATGCCATCCTCGCCGTGCGGCGCTACCTAGACGACCAAAAGAAAGCCAACTTCGGCGTCAATTTCCAAGCCAACACCGATTCCATCCCCCAGCTGGGCTTTGCCAGCCAGGCGAGGGCCGCGTATTCCACCGGCGTGTGGATGCAAGGCGGGAACGACGTCGTCGCCGGCAAGCTGCAGGTCAACGGCCTCGTCGACCCCCTCACCAGCAAGCAATCCCGGTTCAACCTGGAAGGCAGCTATGTTTCCGGCCGGTTCCTCGGCCAAGCCCTGTACGTCGGCCAGCTTGCCCACTATTGGGGGCCGGGCGTAGACGGCAGCCTGAATTGGGGCAACGCCGCCACGGCCATTCCGGGGATAGGCCTGCAGCGAGCCAAGCAAACGGCGCCCGAAAGCAAGTGGCTCTCGTGGATCGGGCCCTGGGGGTATGAGGTGTTCCTGGGCCAGCTCCAACACGATACGGCCGTGCCGCGTGCCCGGGTCATGAACATGCGAGTGTTTGCGCGGCCGTTCGAAGGGCTGGAATTGGGCGCCTCGCGGTTCATCGAATGGGGCGGGAGCGGGCGAGACAATAGTTTTGGTGCGTTGTGGCGGGCGTTGAAGGGCGATTCGAACACGCCTGGAAATGATCCCAGCAATGAGCTGGCTGGCTTTGATGTCCGCTACACAATGTCGCTGTGGGGTAATCCGCTAACTGTATATGGCCAACTCGCGGGCGAAGATGAGGCGGGAGGGCTACCCTCGCATTATCTGGCGCAGGTTGGAACGCAGTTCAAGCACATGGTTGGGGCGACACGGGTGCAGTGGTATGCGGAAGCTTCGGATACCACAGCGAAGCGGATGTTTGGATTGAGCAGCGGGCTGCCCGGAACGGCATATCGTCATGGCACTTATCAGAATGGCTTATATCACGACGGCTTGCCGATTGGACATCCAATCGGCGGGACGGGTCGAATGTTATCTATAGGCCTAAATATTACGCCGGATGATTTCCGATACTTTTCGCGATACTCCGTGCGAATTATTCAAGCGCAAGTCAACGGCGCTACCCAGAATATTAATCAAGCATTTTCAGCTGCCGCTCATTGGTATGGCGCTGAGGCAACATATAGCTGGCGTTTCCGTTCATCTTCATTTCGGGTAGCCATGGCCATGATACGAAAGACTTCGGGGAAAATGGATAACGCGCTTGGACTCATGCTTTCGGTGAACATCCCTCTGTAAGTGAAAATAGAAAATAACGAAGCCGGATATGATTTTTTTATTTTATGTCGGATAAATCAAAATTTCCCCTGCTGCTTGTAGTTTGCACCGGAAACGTATGCCGCAGTCCGATGGCTGAAGCATTATTTTCTTACCAGATAATGAAACGCGGTTTGGGTGCTAACGTAATTTCTCGAGGGCTCGCGGCGCCGGTAGGGCGCCCGCCTCATCAATATGTAGTCGAAATTGCACGTAAACATGGCGTATATATAGATCCCGAAAAACGTGCTGAGGCGATTAGCAGTGCGGAGATTGCTACGTCCACCGTTGTGTTTGTAATGGACTCAATGCACCGGCGCGAAGTCCAACGTCGTTTTCCTACAGCTGCCGGCAAAACGTTTTTGTTAGGTCAATGGCAGGGTGAGGAGATCGCAGATCCCATTAATCAACCGATTGAAGCATTTGAACGCGCGTGGACGCAATGTTTCAATGGGGTTAATGAATGGGTGAGCAAGTTGTGTGAGTCAGGTCTGCTAAGAGCAGCGATAAGTTGAGCTGCTTGTACTTACCATGAATTGCCAGGAGTTTTCGGAAGAATGAAATTTAACTGTTTCGCCCTATTTGCTTTACCCCAACTAGGGGTAAGCTCTTTGGTGGTGATCGCGCTGACCAGCTGTTCATTGGTGCCTGGCCAATATCTGGGTGTCACAGCAAGAATCGACGAAACTGAGCGCGATTATGTTTATAACACTACTGGGGTAGACTCCATAGAAGATCGTGCTGATATTTTTTCTATAACGCCCGCTGTTATTGCTCAGCAAATACGAGAGCGCCAAGAAGCGGAACGCCGTGTAGCCGCCATGCATACGGCTGCAACAGTTTCTAAGGCTTCTGCGTATGCCTATACTGTGGCGCCCCAGGATGTTCTTCGAGTCACTGTTTGGAATCATCCAGAGCTGAATAATCCATCTGGTGTTCTCAATGACTTACAAGGGCGGGTTGTGAACAGCGACGGTTACTTTTTCTATCCATACGCGGGTTGGGTTCTAGCGGCCGGGCGGACAGTGAAGGAAATTCGCGAAGAGTTGGCGTCTAAATTAGCCGCTGTTTTGGTCGATCCCCAGGTGGATGTGTCAGTGCTGACATATCGGGGGAGGCGAGCGTTTGTGTTGGGTCAAGTAGAAAAGCCTGGGGTGGTGCCAATAACGGATGTACCTCTCACTATCGCCGATTTGGTGTCTCAGGGGGGAGGGCTGAAGCCTGAAGCTGATTTACAGCGTGCTACCTTAATGCGTGACGGGAAAAGCATTTCTGTAGATTTGTACGCCCTTTTTTATCAGGGTGATATTTCAAAAAATATTGAAATACAAGCCGGTGATATTCTTACGATCCCAGAAAACCGCTATAACAAGGTCTTCGTATTGGGTGAGGTTACAAAGCCTCAATCCTTGATTATGCCAAGGGGGCGGCTAAGCCTCGCTGAAGCTGTAACTGATTCGGGCGGATTTAACCCTTTTAGTGCAAATGCTGGGCAGCTTTACGTAATTCGCGCAAGTGAAAATGGGCGGACGCAAATATGGCATCTTAACGCTGCCGCGCCCGATGCACTAGTTCTCGCGGACCGCTTTGATTTACAAGCTCGTGATATCGTTTATGTTGATCCGGCCGGTGTGGCGAGATTTGGCCGCGTAATTAACAATATTATACCCACTGCTTCGGTGATTCGAGCAACGATACAGAATTGACAATACGGTCGAAATATGACGGATCAAGTTTCCCCAGTGACGCAGGATAGCCTACACGAAGCACAAGATCGAAGGGATCTCTCAGACCTGATAGATACACTATTACAGCACATGGGGCTGGCTGCCGGGGTTTTTTTGGCTGTTGTGCTAATTGGAGTTGGGTACGCAGTATTTTCTACTCCGGTTTACAAAGCGGATGCTCTAATACAGGTAGAGGACAAAAAACCCAATCCGCTTGGTGGATTGCAGGATATAGCGAACGTGTTGGGAGCGGGGGCGAGTCCTGTTAGTGGTGAAGTCGAAATATTACGCTCACGTGAAGTTATAACGAAAGCTATAAAAAATACGCGAGCTGATATAAAACTACAGCCAAAGTATTTTCCAGTTATTGGAAAGTGGATTGCTCGCCAACATAGTGACTCGACGCCAAGAGCGCCTGTGCTTGGGTTACGGAGCTATGTGTGGGGAGGGGAAGTGGTTGAGCTCCAGGATTTTTCCGTGCCTGAAGAATTCTTGGGGACTGAGTTCTTACTTCGTACGACCGCTGCTGGGTTTGAAGTAGAAGACAAAAATGGAAAACTTCTAGCGAGCGGACGCACTAATGAAAAAATCTATTTCGAAATCGAAGGTAAGCCGGCTTCAATTGTCGTCAAAAATATAACTGCTAATCCAGGGGCTGAGTTTTATCTAACGCGAAACGCGCTCATAGACGTTTATCGAGACATATTAAATAATCTCTTTGTGGGAGAGGTTGGACGTCAAAGTAGTGTAATTCGCGTAAGCTATCTTCACGCTGATGCAGATTTTGCAGTTGCCTTGGTTAACTCTATTGCGAGAACTTATCTGCAGCAAAATGTTGAGCGAAGAAGTGCGGAGGCCGACCAAAGCCTAAAGTTCCTTGAGCAACAACTTCCGGAAGTAAGGCGACAGGTCGTTCAGGCAGAAGACGCGTTAAACGCGTTTCGCACTAGAACCAACACGGTCAGTGTGGAAAAAACGATTGATAGTCTGCTGCAGCAGGCAGTGGAAACGGAGAAAAGTCGCTTACAGCTTAAATTGAAGCGCGATGAGTTACGCCAGCGATATCGGCCGGAACACCCCGAGCTTAGAGCGATCGAAAATCAACTCGCGGCAATGGAGCGTGAAAATAACATTATTAATGAGCAGGTTAACAAGTTGCCAGCAGCTCAACGCGACTTGCTACGCCTCCAACGTGATGCAGAGGTTAGCAACGAACTGTACGTCGCGTTACTCAACAACGCGCAGCAGCTGAGGATCGCTAGGGCAGGCACTGTTGGCAACGTGAGGATTATCGACTTTGCTGTACGCGACAATGAGGTGGTGCAACCTAGAAAGGCGAACGTTATTTTAACTGCTCTTTTATTGGCGGCAGTTTTGGCTATAGGCTCGGCATTTGTGGCTCGCCTATTGCGGCCGACAGTGCGTGATGCGGAGCAGGTGGAAAGAGCTACAGGTTTAGTTTCGTTCGCAAGCGTTCTTGAAAGTGATTCACAGGAAAAGTTAGATTCAAGTAAACGAGACCGTAAAGGAAGACAGGCAATTGTTCCGGGGCGTAATCAGCTGTTGGCTTTGTTAGAGCCCAATGATCCTGCAATAGAGGGTTTGCGTTCTTTGCGAACTGGACTATCGTTCGCTACTCTTGGAGCGGCAAATAAGAATGTTGTCATCACAGGAGCGACGTCTTCTTTAGGAAAGAGTTTTATTTCCGCTAACCTGAGTGTGCTCCTCGCGACGGCGGGAAAAAAGGTACTACTTATTGAAACTGATATGCGCCGCCCTCAGCTCGGGACATATTTCGGCTACACGGGACGCATTGGTTTATCTAACTTATTGGTCGGGGATGCAAGTATCGATTCTGTTTTATTAAAAAATGCAGCATTCGTAGAGGGCTTAGATGTCTTGCCATCGGGTGAAACGCCTCCGAATCCTGGTGAGCTCCTGCTGACTGACGCTTTTGCGAAGCTGCTTGATAGTGTGCAGCACCGGTACGACTACATAATTCTTGATTCCGCCCCTGTTCTTCCGGTAGGAGATACGCTTGCGGTGGCGAATCTAGCATCGACCGTATTCTTAGTCGTACGCGCCGAAGTCAGTACGGTTCGTGAGGTAAGAGATGCTGTGCGAAAATTGGAATCGACTGGTGGGAAGGTAAAAGGCTTTATATTTAACGGCATCAAGCGCCGGCGAATCCGTTACGGTTATACCTACAAATATTATTATGGCTATGATTCGAAAGCTTGAAAAAGCAGTCGTTATTCGATAGCTACCAGTTATGAGAGGCGCTCAGCCAAGAAAATCGAGCGCCTCTTGGTTGGAAAGTCTTGCGCCCAGGTTCTGGAAGACCTCTATCAATGGTTTTCCAGAGCCATGTTTTTATCTGCGTCCAATAAATTCTACGAAATTTATAACGTACTTCACTTGTAGATATTGAGCGCTACTGATCTGATAATAAAGAATATGGCACTTTTTAAGCTTCCTCCAAAGGTAAAAAGAATTGCGCAAAAACCGCTTTCCGTAATTATGTTTCGGCTTTGGCAATGGGTATGGCTATATGTGTGTCGTGTATTCTTCGTATGGTCACTGGTAAGACGAATTGCGCAACGAACGGCAAAAGGAGAGAAAAAATTTTTTTCGGTGGTGTTGAGTGATAGGCCACCCGCCCTCGGAACGGAGGAGATTCGACTCCTACGCCATTTGGCAGATCGCGTTGCTAATTCGAAGTTCAAGATTTTTTCAACAAGTGTGCCGCTGCTTGAAGAGTATGATTTTCAAACAGATTGGAGGTATGGAAAACGCTGGGAGGAAAAATACTTCAAGCGTTATAGGTTTTATGAAAGTAAGACAATCCCATACGACGTTAAGTTTCCATGGGAAATGTCTAGGTTTCACTATTTATCTCCTCTGTTGGTTAACGTATTTGACAGCGTTTCTGACTACGAGTCTTCCCTACGATTTGTTCACAATGTTCTGACTAAATGGCGGAAAACAAATAGGGTAGCGTACAGTGTTAACTGGTACCCGATGGAGGCGTCTATTCGCACAATTAACTTTACGCAAATGCGTGATCTGGTCGTGCAAGAGCTAACGAGAGCGAATGACGTAGACATAAAAAAAATACTTCAAGATATATACCGGCTGCTTACAAGTATGCTCTTTGAGCATGCAGTTTTTGTCTGGGTTAATCGAGAGTATACCGATATAAGGGGGAATCATTTTTCTGCAAATTTGGTCGCCCTGCTGTTAGCAGCATATGCTTTTGAAAACCATTGGGTATCGAAACTATGGCATAGATATGCTATTAAATGGCTGGATAGAGAAGCATTAGAGCAATTTCTGCCTGATGGGGTGAATTTCGAAAAGTCGTGTGGCTATCACAAGCTTGTTTTAGAGCTATTCTTAATTGCGGCTGTAGCCCGAGATAGACACCAAGAACCGTTTCCTCCGGCAGTGATGGACCGTTTGACGAAAGCAGCCAAATTTAGCGACGCTGTTACCGTACCGTTAGGGTGCGCTGCCCAATTTGGGGATTCAGATGATGCAGTTGTATTGCCCTTCTTATTCGATCGACCTCAAGACCACAGGCCGGTCGTCGCATTTCTTAACTCGATTAGGGGTGAATCGATCGGTAATTCGCACCTTCGAGATGTAGATTATTTGCCCGCGAAATTTTTTGTGGAGCCACTGTTCAATAAGAGAGAGCAGTATAATGACGTGGAGGTAATGTATTTCAAAGAAGGGGGATATGTTATCGCTCGTTCGTTAACACTAGGCCATCATTTCATGATAGATGTTGGCGAGGTAGGAATGAAGGGGCGTGGCGGTCATGGCCACAATGACTTACTCGCTTTTGAATGGACCATTAAGGGCGAAAGAATTGTTTGCGACACGGGGTGCTCGGGGTACACTGCCGATCTTGTAAAGAAAGATCACTTTAGGGGAACTCGGTCACACTCTACCGTTTGCTTGTTTGGGAAAGAAATTGCGGAGTTTTCGGGCAGTTGGGGTATAAAGAACGACGCCCAACCTTTTGATGTTGAAGTTTATCAAGAAGGGGATGTGTTAACTGTCAAGGCTTCACATGGTGGGTATGAGAGGATCAAACCCGGAGTGGTAGTGGCAAGAACTGTATGCCTTGACTTACGAACATTTAGTATAGAACTTTCTGATGAAGTATTTTTGCCCGATATACACACGAACATCGAATGGAATTTCCCGGTTGGGGCATTGAATCCCAAATTGCTTACGAGCGCCCATGCGGTTATTCTTGGACATAACGGTAATTGCTCGATCGTTGCGGAAGGAAGCGCGATACTAAAGGTGCGTAAAGATATTTTTAGTCGTGGGTACGGTGACGAGTTTGAGGGAAATGTATTGACCGCAGTAATAGAAGGGGCAACACAGTTCGTTGCTCAACGTTTTTCGTTGCGGCCTTGCTAATATAAGCTGTCGAAGCGAATTCGGTGCCGCTTATGTATTGCGAATTATGGAAGATTAAGACGAGGGATTAGTGACCTTTGATTCAAACAGTCTGTTGCCAAATTGGTTTGTCAAAATCAAGGCAGGAATATTATTGATGTTTTGCGGGTAGTCAGTCGTTAGGTATAGGCGGTGGCCTTGTGATTCGTGTCAGCGGGAACGTGGGGGGTGAGTTCTCTTACAACCGTTAAAAGTAATAGTGTATTTAAATTGCGTTTGGTAGAAACTACGTCTTATGGCTGTTAAGATCAAATAAGGCAAGAATGAAAGAATGACTCGCTCCGCTAAAAAACAGCTAATAGTTAATGTCGGGTTTGCTGTTCTGAAAAGTTTTTTCTTGATGTGGAGTATTCGAGTAGCCGATTCGCTATTGGCTCCGGTCGCACTCGGCATCCTGTTGCTATTCAGAAGACAGGGGATGCTTTACGGAAATATCACTCAACTGGGTTTTTCGCAGAGCATAATCAAGTACTGTGGGGTTGCTCGTGGTGGTGAAGGGCAGACGCTCCTCCTAGCCAATATGGCAAAGTGGGTTATGTTGCTCTCATTTTTTGTTTGTATTGTATTAGCTGTTTACTCAGACGTATTCGCTCGCTGGCTTTTAACAGATGGTTATGGGGGGGTTGTATTATGGTTCGGAGTCTATATTGCCGGCATGGCGTTAGGGTATTTAGCAGGTTCTTCCTGGCGTTCTCAGCTTAATTTTGTTAATTACAATCTGGTCGATTGGCTTAATGGAAGTCTTGTTTTTGTAATATGTTTATTGTTGTATGGGGAAAAAAACAATGCCGTTATAGAAAATATAGTTGCTACATTTTCTGTTGGCACCTTGTTGTCCTCGATGTTTTTCTTGGCTTGGTTTTTTTATAAATATAGAATATATGAAGAATTTTTTACTTTCGGCTTGAGACTGCCTCGCTATGTGATTCGTTATGGCTTATCCAGGGGTGGCGCGGCATTTGCTGACGTAGGTACAATCGCAATTGGCCCATGGCTTTTGCGAGATGATCCTAGGCTAAGTGGGGTTTTGATTATAGCGTACTCATTTATTAGAGTTGCTCAAGCAGCAATATTACCTGTTGCTCAGGTATTTGCAGTGCGTGCGAATAGTAGGTTTTATAATGTCGCTACAGAGGAGCGACGTATCTTGCGGGTTGCCGTTTCGGCTGTTTTGGGGGGGGCGGCTTTCAGTGCTTTGTATTATGTAATTGGTGATTCTATGGTCCATTTATGGGTTCCGGAGTCGGCCGAGTCGGTTCACGAGATACTAAAGCACATAGTTTTTTTTATACCTGCAGTTTGTGCTTTTTATGCGCTCAGGAATTATGTAGATCTAAAATTCGAGCGCCCAGTAAATTTATTTTTCTTTTCCGTGGCGATTGTTGTGTACGTCGTGCTCGAATGGGTTGTTCGCGCGATGGGTTTTGATCCTAAAGTAGCGGCGATAGTGGCGTCGAGTGGGATGTTTGGTCTTTTTTATGTTTATGTAGGCTATTTCATTTGGTTCCTGGCTAAAGGCGGGGGTCGTTAGTTTGCATTAATTCTATTTTTAGCTATATTTGTTTTATGCACTAGAGATGATCTTCGCATACATACTTGCATGGGCAATAACGTTGTGGATCGCTTCCCGATCTGCGAGTAGGTTTCTTTTTTTCTTTGTTATTTGCCAGTTCTTATTTGTTGGGCTGGGGTTAACTTTATTTCCTCTGGTTGGGCTTTCGCGTGTGGTTCAATCATTTCCAGCCTTTCGTATTGAAAATCTCGGTGTTGGCGACTTTTCATTTGCAAATTTACTTGTTTTGTTGGGATGTGGGACGGCTGTTTTGCTGGTGCGAGGGGTAGAGTCTACTCGTGGGGGCGAGAAAAAAGCTGTCGGCGAGGTATCCTCTCAAGTTCAAAGAGGACCTTATTATTTATGTTCGCTCGTGGCATATGGAGTAAGTTTTTATTTTATAATAAAAAATTATTCTTCTTATCAAATGTTGTTGATGGCGGTAAATCCAGATGTTTTGACCGATTTCGTGGATTTGCGCTATCAGGCCGTGTCCAATTATTTAGTCACATTATTAGTTTATAACTTTGCCCCCGCCGTTTCTTTGCTGGCTTTGCTAAATTTTTCCATGTCTCGTCGGCGAAAAGACCTCTTGGTTTTTGTTTTTTCTTTCGTCGTTACAGCAACTGCGCTTGCGTTGACCTTTCAGAAACGTCCATTGATGGTATACGTAGGTGCATGTGTCTTGTTGTGGTATTTGTTTGAGAGGTGGCGTCAAGGTTTAGATGTCCGGATTGATTATAAGAGATTATTGGCTAGAGGCTGGATTTATGTTCCGCTAATGATAGGGGTTGTGTTTTTTTTCTACTACGTTCAAACCGGGCACCGATTCTATATGAGTTTTGTGGAAACTATCCCGGTCTTGCTTGAGACTATTGTTACTCGTATAGTCGGGAGATTGTCATTGCCCGCTGCAATGTATGTTGATTTTTTTCCAAATTTTGCGCCTCATTATGGTTTGACTAATGTCGGTTTGTTTTCGACGTTGTTTGGGTTCGAGCTATTTGAGGACTCTAGAGTTGTCTTTGCTGCGTATGCTTACGGCGGCCAAATTGGAGCTGTTGCGGCGTCGGTATTTATCGATGCGTACGGGCAAGGGGGGGTTCCGTTCGTTATTCTTTACGGGATCATTGTGGCGGCCTTGATTTTAGGTTTCGATCGGATTTCCGAAATATCGGAAAATGGTCCAAAGCGAATATATTCGGTTGTTTTTGGGGTCGTTTTTTTCTATTATTTAAGTCAGGCGAGTGTGTATCGGTCGGCATTAGGGTACGGTGGAGTCTTTTATTGGCTCGTTTGGGCTTGGTGTATAAAGCGAAGCGTCGAGCATTGGAACGCCAAGTTGGCGCGATAACCTCTCAATTCTCTGATGTATCGTAATTGCAATCTCCTCCTTTTTGTATTCCGATAATATTACCTGGAGTGGCGGAGCAGATCCCCATATCCCAAGTTTCGGAACCGTAAGCTCGGATTCAGCGGGTCATGACGGCGCTGTTGACCGTGTTAATTTTAGGCGAGTGTTGTGTGATGTGACTTGAGAAGTTGCTCATGTGCTTCGTTAGTGAAAGCGTAAGCTCCCCCTTCGGGTAGACGTTAGTCAGTAGAATTTCGGAGACTCCCTGTCTGGAGACTCCTTTGAAGAAG
>CALKHY010000144.1 GCA_937988795.1 uncultured Candidatus Saccharibacteria bacterium | reverse complement strand
TCCGATCTGGACTCGTAAGTATCTCTAACTTCTCTGATATGATTAAGTTATGGAAGAAGTCGATATATTACAGCCCCCACTTTTTACTGTAAGCGGCAAAATAAAGACACGGCAGCAAGCATACGAAGATGGCGATTGGGTTGGAGCGTTTAATTTATGGATAGTCAGTAATGACCCTGTTCCGTCTGTGGTCTACCAGCAACGCAGCCCACAGTCTACCTGGGCACCCAACCTACTCGATGTAACCGCAGGTGGGCATTATCAAGCTGGTGAAAAATTAACCGATGGCCTAAGAGAAGTAGACGAGGAATTAGGAAAGCAATATAAAATTGATGATGTAGTTTACCTGGGTCGAAAGATGTATGTAGGTTTTAACACTGATGGTACGTCACATAATAATGTTGTTGATGTCTATATGATTGAGGATAGTTCACCGCTCTCGTCCTACCAGCTTGAAGAAGCAGAGGTGTACGCTCTTTGTAAGTGTCCTGTAAGCGAACTACTAAAAGCACACGAAGACGAGACTTATACGTTTAAGACCGTTGCCCTAACAGCCAAAGGTAAAGAAATTGAAATCGAGGTAAGCAAGAAATCATTCCCAGAAAATTGGGATAATTATCACTATAAAATTGCTATCCTAGCTGACAGATATTTTAAGGGCGAAAAAACCTACTGTACTAATAGTTCTACTCTAAGCAGGAATGTTATTCTTCACTGTTATTACTCGCATATAGTTGTATACTTCGGGTAATTCACTACAGATTTCGTTCCATTTCGACTTAAGGTAGTTCACCAAAGAAAAACGCTCACCTTTCGGTGGGCGTTTTTCTTTGGTGCTACTCCGAAGGAGCAAATCCTAAAGGTGTTATCGACGACGAAAAGGTCATCTGTGCCGATGACATGACTACGCGCCATTGTACATATTGTAATAATATAGTATAATATGCAAGTTGATTATAATGTAAATATCATTGCGGAGAGTTTATGGCTGAGTTCGATAGATACCCGAGCATGCCGGATTTTAACGCCGAGCATCACCCTACCTTTGAAGAGTTTCTGGGTCGCCTTCAAAATGGCACCCTTTCCGAAATTGTCGGTACAGACGGCTTTCGGATGGTCTTCATTGACACCTCCTCGCACACCGGAGATAGCGTATGGCCCGGCCCCGATAACGATTTCGTATACTCATTTAATAATAAATTCCGACAGGGATTTGAGGGCTGGCAGCCAGGCCAGGTAGTGAACGCCCGTTTTGTGCTCACGCGGACACGCGAAGGGCTGGGTCTGCTCGTATCCGATGACTACATAGGTGATATTCGCCATTCCGATACATTTACACTGTCGGGACTGAGCGAAGAACAAACTGCTGCCCTGCGTGGTTTGGGTATAGCAGTGATCGACGCCGACGTGGAGGTAACAGGTCCTGGCAGGTACCAGGTAAGCAACATGTTCGACTATCCGGCGAGCGTTCGCCGTATAAACGCCATTCAGATACCTTGGGACGGCGAAACCGAGCCGCAAATCGGGCAGCAGGTTCTGGTTCAGGGTCAAGTCGTACGCTATGCGCCCGGTAAGGCTGACTATGAAAATGCCTCTTTCCCCAAAGTTGAGGTGCGTCTGCCGAATGGTCGTATCGTGTCAATCGAGATGACGAGTGGACACATCAAGTACGAGGGTGGAAATCTTGATTTCCTATATCCGGAGGGTCCGCAGGAAGGCGATGTCGTACAAATTAACACTACGTTTAGCAACCCTTCTTCGAATTGGCATGCGCATCGCAATCGCCGGCCAACATTCCATGCGCCTTTCTGTCGCTCCGCATTTTTACTGCATCCAAGTGCCAAGCGCATGGCTAACTATGAGGCGCACCGTGCCGACATTGCTGGGCGGATGACAAGACTTCGCGCGTTGAACGGTCAGGCGTTCCGCAGTGCATATGCCGACCTCATGCATGCATACACAGAACCGGCCGACAAATTCCGGGGATGGCCGCGCCTGCTTCTCACTCGGAAAGAAAGAAGTTTGTTGAAAGAGCTGGTCGACCGGAAGTTTCCCAATGATCCCAGGGGCAATCTCTCGCCCGAAAGGCCGCTGACCGACTTCGGACACTTTAATGAGATGCATCGCATAAAACAGGCTTATGGTGTTGATGTCTTCGGCATGAGCCGCCGTGAATTTTTCGCGTTCTGCCTTGATATTGCGAATGGTCGCCGTACAGTTGACCACTCACAAAGAGGCGGTACCGCCTCCCCATACGAGGTGCTGTCGTCTGGCGACGAGGCCTTTAGTCCTCAGGAACAATTTGAGGTATACCAGCAAGCTATTGAATACTGGCTGCCCTACATTAAGGGCAAGAAAGTGGTTTACGACGATGTGGTGGATCCAGAGCGTCAGGTTTCCTATCGTTACCAAACTCTTGTCGTGCGTTCAATAGAGTTGATTGATTCAGCTGCAAAGGCGCTGCCGGAGGCAAGAGAGTATGTATATGATCTTGCCATGCAGGTCCTGCAGGAGGTAGCAGAAGACCGAGGTCAGCTGCACTGGACTGACAGAGATATACCTCACGCGCTTTGTTCCACGTTGTATAGTATTGTTGCTGGTACTGCAGTGCGGGATGAGACCCGTCGGGAGTGGGTGGGCGTCAAAGATCGGGCAGGGCTGAACTATTTTGTTGGCAAGTTACCTGAGCTGCTGGCAGTTATGACAGCGCTCGAAGCAAAGAAAAGTTCTCTGGCAGATGAGGTCCTTAATGTCATGAAAGCAATAGGAAAGATTAATGTTCTGCCGAATTACACTGCATAACGGTTCACGCGCGTCTAGGTGTCCTATTTGATCTGTTTGTCGTTGACAGACCTGCTGCCGGTGGCAGTATAATCAAAACACAGGCGTTATCTTTAATAAGGGGGTGGCATGAGAGATATCTCGGTACGTTTGCGGCTAACAGAATGGCCGTTTAGAGCGTTAGTGTTAATTGTTTTGTCGGTGCTCACGGTGTTTGCGACGAACGCCGTGGTGGCATCGGGACACGGCGGCGAGAATTACGCGCCGGCCAAGCGGCTGATTGATAACGGGTATATCATTACGATGGATCCGGAACTCGGCAGCTTTAAGGGCGACATTCTGCTGGACGGCGACAAGATTGTGCAGATCGCGCCCGAGATCAAGCCCAGCAAGGGCGTGCAAAAGATTGACGCGCGGGATATGATCGTCATGCCTGGCCTAATCGACAACCACCGCCACATGTGGCAGGGTGTGATTCATGGCATGGCCACGGATCTGACGTTTGGCGAGTACTTTCAACAGGTGTTGTTCGGCGCAAGCACCAAGTTTACGCCGGATGACGTGTACTTAGGCAACTTGCTTGCCTCGTACGAAGCCATTGATTCGGGCGTGACAACGGTCCTAGACTGGTCGCACATCAATCTAACGCGCGGCCATGCGCTGGCTGCCATAAAAGCGCTCGACAAGGCTAAGATCCGCGCCGTCTTTGCCTACGGCGCGCCGGTTACCAGCACCACGCCAGACGGCACGCCGACCATGGACGATCTCAAGGCGGCTAAGAATCGCACGGACAAAAGCCCGCTCCTTGGCTTTGCGGTGGCTACCAACACACCGGAGCTGAACCCGGCCACCAGGCCGAAGTTCTTCCAGGACGTCGCGCGCGCCCGAGAGCTGGGCGTGCCCATCACCATGCACGCCGGTTTTGTGCCCGGCAGCCCGTTCATCCAGGAGCTGCACGACGAAGGCCTGCTTGCCAACGACATGACATTTGTGCACAGCAACAAGTACACCAAAGAAGACTTTGAGCTGATCGCAAACGCTGGTGCGCACGTCTCCAGCTCGCCGGAGAGTGAAATCCAGATGAACTTTGGTGAGATTCCATTGGCCGCCATGATCGAAGCCGGCGTCAAGCCGACCGTCAGCCTGGACACGCCATCCACCTCTACCGGGGATCTGTTCTCGCAACTCAGGATGTTCGTGCAAACCCAGCGCGAGATTGAACAGCAAAAGGCAGAGGCTGCCGGCACGCCACTCCAACAACAGCCCTACAAACTGCGCGACGCGCTGGCATGGGCAACCATTAACGCTGCCGAATCGCTGGGTCTGGAGGACAAGATCGGGAGCCTCAAGCCAGGCAAACAGGCCGACATCATCCTCATCCGCGCCACCAACCTCAACATTTTCCTAGACAAGCCTGAGGACGCGGTTGTGCAGGCTCATCCAGGCAACGTAGACACTGTTATCATCGCTGGCCGCATCCTCAAGCGCCACGGCGAACTGGTCGGCGCCAACAATCTGCATGTTTTGCGTGAAAAGGCCCGCGAGGCTTACCAGCGTTTGGTGCCCTAGCTTCGCCGCATAGGCAGGCATGCTGGTTTCTTTGACTTAAAATTTTCTAAGCGTGGCTGTTTGGGGTAGAATGAGGAGCATGTATTAGGGCTGTCAGGCCGGCAACCCGTTAACAACAGGAGTTCAGTCAGATGGGTGAAGGATACCCCCGACCAGATAGAGCTATACCGCCCATATCGCCAGCGTCTGTGGACATGGTTTGGAACGACGGGATGCGGTTTGTGCAAGAATATGGCCAACCGCCCGTAGACTCACGCACGGGCGTCGTTGACGATACTTTTCCGGGCATGCAAGGGTATGATTTTTGGAATGAAGATCAGCCCGAAGTAGAGGATGTTGGGTTCCCCAAAGGTTCTCTGGTTGCGATCTATTGCGTTCCTAGGCATATCTATAATCAGACACTAACCAAGTATGAGCCGTACGAAGGACAGTCGGGAGAAAGCTACCCGTATGATCCTGTCCCAAGCACCCTCGTAGTTCGTATAGATGTTCCGCTGGACGTGCCAGGGTTGCGCGGCAATCCTGGCTCCCGAGTTGTGATGCATCGTGAACTAGGCATAGAGGAAGACCTGCGGACGGGCGAGTTGCGGCCTTTTGTTATTGCCCGCGTCGGATATGAGGGCGAAAGTGAGGATGATGTGCCGGATCCTGACAAGTTGACGGAAAAAACAATATTGAACCTGGTTCGGGCTATACAGGCGAATGCCGATCACGATCCGTTCAATGAGCAAGAAGCTCAGAACATACTGGTGCTTCTTCAGAAGGTTAGGCTAAAAAGGTTTCCCGAAGCGCCTGCGCAGTAATTGATAGCTGTGAGCCATTCCATTTCAGAGCCTCAAGGATTAGAATAGGGCTAATGGACGCAACACAACAGGCACCCAGGGTGCCGATTTCGGCATTTAAACGGACTAAGATTATTGCGACGGTCGGGCCGGCGACGCATAGCTATGAGTCGATCCGCTCGCTGATTGCCGCTGGCGCGAATGGTTTGCGTCTTAACTTCAGTCACGGCACGCACGAGGAGCGGCGGGAGCAAATCGCCTGGATTCGTCAGGCCTCGCGCGAGCTCGGAAAGCCGGTGGCGATCATTCAGGATCTGCAAGGCCCCAAGATTCGCCTGGGCGAGTTTGAGGGCATCATCACTGTTAAGGCCGGTGATCACCTCAGTTTTGCGTATCAGGCCGATTACGAAAAGACCGGCCACATTCCAACGCAATACGACCTCAGCAAAAAGGTTGGGGCCGGCGAGCGCCTGTATCTGTTCGACGGCAGAGTGCGCACGCGCATTACCATGGTGCGCGACGGCGTGGTGTACGCAACCGCTGACAACGACGGTATTCTCATCAAGCGCAAGGGAATTAATTTGCCAGACACCGACTTCGGCGGCGACATCCTCACCGAAAAGGATCTGGAAGACATCGCCTTCGGCGCCAAGCAGGATTATGACTACGTCGCGCTCAGTTTTGTGCAAACGGCGGCCGACGTGACACGCTTGCGCAAGATTTTGAAAGCCCACGGCAGCGAAGCGCAGATTATCGTAAAGCTGGAGACGCGGGCGGGCGTGGAAAACCTGGAGGAAATCATTAAGGTGACTGATGCGATCATGGTGGCGCGCGGCGACCTGGCCGTAGAGACGCCTGCCGAGAGTGTGCCCGTAGTACAGCGGCAGGTGATTACGCTCGGTCAAAAGTATGCCAAGCCTACGATCGTTGCCACCCAAATGCTGCTCAGCATGGTTGACTTGCCCGAACCGACTCGCGCCGAAGTGTCGGATGTGGCCACCGCGGTATTCATCGGCGCCGATTGCGTCATGCTCAGCGACGAAACAGCCACTGGCAAGTATCCGGTAGAGGCAGTTAAGACTATGAAGCGCGTCATTATGTACGCCGAGCAGCACCCGCCATTCAGAGTACTGTACGCAGACA
>CALKHY010000143.1 GCA_937988795.1 uncultured Candidatus Saccharibacteria bacterium | reverse complement strand
GTGGCTTGATCCCAAGTCGCACCTGCAAGAAGTAGCCCAGAGTAAAGAAGGCGCAACACCGGTCTATAAGGTGCTGAACGAGGAAGGTCCCGACCACGAGAAGATCTTCACCGTCGGCGTATTTGTGAACGGTCAGCTGAGGGGCGTCGGCAAGGGGCCGAGCAAGCAGGCCGGCCAGCAGAAGGCTGCCGAAGCGGCACTCTCCAGTTATCAGGACGCGGCTTCAACAAAATAAAATTGCGCCCGCTACATTCATATTGTATTGTTACAATATGAAGTATTCCGATTCGCAGCCGACAAGTATCCGGAAGGTCCTGAATTGCCGTTACTGAGCGAGCTGTGCGTGTCTGATGCCGCGACCAGAATGGTGCAGTTCATTCTCAATGTATGTTCCGATGGCGAGGGCCCGCGCGACGAACCCCATCCAAGGGATCCGGGAAAAGAATTCGCTGTCTTGGTGAGAATAGATACCATACAGAAGGCGCTGGAGACAGGCTCCTTTATCGGCACTATTACCCTCAAAAGTTCGGCCCAACCCGAGGCGCAACTTAGGTACGAACAATATCGGGGCGGCGAGCTGGCTGGCCTGAGGCTAAAGGACTTCACAGCGGAGCGCCACCAGGAACAGGGCGTCGTGTGGAGGCGCGGAGAAAGTGGTGTGTATGTGCCATCGGTAATGCCCGAGTATCTTTTGCCTTTCGAGCAAGGAGCAACTCTTCCTGATGAGGCATTTGTGGCGAGGCTGGCGACACTTGTTGACAGGGCGACGCAGGCCGACGGGCCCAGTCCGCTGACGGTAACCGGCTATCCGCGCGTTTTAGCACGTCCTAATTGACATCAGAGGTCGTTATCTGTAAAATATACCACTAGATTGTTTCAATAATCTGTAACGTTTAGGAAAGAGAGAATTAGAACAATATGTTAGCTATTCGCATGCAACGTACTGGTCGTAAGGGTCACGCGATGTTCCGTGTGGTAGTGCAGGACGCACGCGTCACTCCGACCAGCGGCAAGGTTGTTGCGCTGCTCGGTAACTACGACCCGCACAGCAAGGTTGCCAACATCGACAAGGACAAGGCTGCTACCTACCTCAAGAACGGCGCCCGTCCGTCCGACCGCGTTGCGCTGCTGCTTCAGCGCGAGGGTATTGAGCTTCCGAAGTGGGTGACTGTCAACACTAACAAGTCTGGTAAGATCAGGAACCCTGAAAAGCTGCGCAAGAACCGCCCGGCCGAGCCGGAGGCAGCCGCTGAGGAAGCTCCTGCCGACGAGGCTCCAGCCGCGGACCAGCAGGAAGATAAGGAAGCCTAGGCAAGTGATTATCTTGAAAACATAAGAAAACGACCCGGCGGGTCGTTTTCTTATGCCCTGGATGTCAAAAATTTAATATTTTTTAGCCGGCGAAACAGGTAAATAACAGAGTTAGAAGCAGTCCGTTGTATGCGAAATATTAAATTTTGCTATAATAGAACTACGGAAAGGTGGTACAGGGGCTGTGCTGCCAACCGGGGTATATCCGCGCGAGGATATGTAACAATACCACTAAGCGAATAGGAGTTTCCGCATATGAGCAGTATCGACCAGCAATTCGTGGAATACATCGTCAAGTCACTGGTGGGCAACCCTGACGCCGTTAAGGTTGATCGACGCATTGACGAAAAAGGTGTCCTGTTGGAGCTGACGGTAGACCCGGAGGACCTGGGACGTGTCATTGGTAAGCGTGGCGCTACCGCGCAATCCCTGCGCACGCTGCTGCGTGCACTCGGCACCAAGAATGACGCCCGCTACAACCTCAAGATCATCGACAACAGTGCACCGGCAGATGACTCGTCCAGCGACGACACCGGCAGCGACGACGCCGACGACAAGAATGAAGAGAGCGAATCCAGCGTTGTCAGCAAGACCCGCAAGGAATTGCAGGACCTGGACGACCTCGACATCTAGTAAGCGCGAAAAAGAGCTTGCGTTGGCCGCAAAGCCCACGGTACAATAACGGCAAGTCGAGCATTCGGCTTACAAAGAGCACTTTTCAAAAAACAAAAACACTTTAAGGAGCTCATTGCGAGCCATCTCTTTCCGGTCGGAAGGATTTGGGAGCCCTTATGTGACAAAAACACCCCGGTCAACGGGGTGTTTTTGTATTATCTGCTTTAGGGAGCACTCTGTGCTGGCGGCTGTGATTGTTGGAGTCTTGGTCCACCGAGGTCTGGCGTGTATGTCAGGCCTGCAATGTCCATGACCGTCCCTGCAAGTGTACACAGGGGATGGCGGTCTGATATAACGGTTTCAACTTCAATTTGACGATTCCGGAAAAGGGTCGTATACGGTACGACGACGCGGTGGCCCGCAGTGGACGATTCGTCAACAACCACCCTGACACCCAGTTCGGCGAGAATGGCAGCATTTCGTTCGGGTGCGTTGGCCAATGGCGTATTCTGGGTGTTCAGCGGTTCGGCCGAAACAGGAGCCTTCTCATCATTGAGGAGCGGCCGGGCAAGATGCATAAGCTGTCTTGCGGCTCGCCAGTGCCTTAGGCTAAAGCAGGACAATGGTCCGCCACCCGATTCTGTCTCGGATCGTCCCAGTTCATGTTTTCGGTATTTTGCGGCTGCCGCCGCTGCAGCGGCTGCTACTGTACCACGAGCTAAATGTCCCATATTTTAATTATACCATATTTATTATTAGTATACAATAGTTTATACTGTTTGTAATGAAGATTCAGGTAATTACACTTTTCCCTGAGATGTTTTACGGCGTGCTGGGGACCAGTATGCTGTGGAAGGCCAAAGACCGCGGGATTGCTGAGTATTCGTTCATTAACTTGCGGGAGTTTGGCTTGGGTCCGCGCAAGCAGGTGGACGATACGCCCTACGGCGGCGGCGACGGCATGTTGCTCAAGCCCGAGCCGTTAGTGGCTGCGATAGAGAAGGCAAAAGAGAACGACCCCGATGCGCTTGTGATTTTACCGACGCCGCGCGGCAAGCTGTACAAGCAGTCTGACGCCAAGCGGCTGGCATCGGAAGATCGTGGGCTCATCATCATTTGTCCTCGGTACGAGGGGTACGACGAACGTGTTACCAACTGGGTGGACGAGCAGTTTTGCATTGGCAACTACGTGCTGACCGGCGGCGAGCTGCCGGCCATGGTTATCATCGACAGCGTGGTGCGCTTGCTGCCGGGCGTGCTCGGCGGCGAAACCAGCGCCGACATTGAGTCATTCCAAGATGACGACGAAACGGTGGAATACCCACAGTACACGCGTCCAGAAGAATTCCGGGGCCTGCGCGTCCCAGAAGTCCTCCTCTCCGGCCACCATGGCGAAATTACAAAGTGGCGCAAAGAACATTCGCGTCCGAGTAGAGATTAAGGGAAAAGAGCAGCCGGAGCGCCGGATTCACTCCGGTGCCCCGCGCGATGAGAAAAACCGCAGGTTTGTCTCGTAAGGCGAAGCCGCCGAACACCACGGCAAAATCGCCAAATGGCGTAAGGCGCAGCAGCCGCAGTCTAAGCAGTGACTGCCGCTTCTGCGAGAATCTGCCTGAACTCGTCGAAGCTGTCGGCGATCAAGTCGGGTGCTATGTCCAGCGCTGCCAACTCTTCGTGCGAGTGCACGCTAGTGATGGCACAGGTGAACAGTCCAGCGCCTTTGGCAGCCGCGATGCCCAGTGGGTTATCTTCAAATGCGAGAGTCCGCGTGCGTGCGCTTTCGGGCAGGTTGAGTTTGCGGAATGCCATATCAAAGGCTTCGGGGTCGGGTTTATGCTTGGTAACACTGTCTTTGGCGATAACCCGCTCCTCCGGGAAGTGGCACCTCAGGCCTGTTAGCTCGTCCAG
>CALKHY010000142.1 GCA_937988795.1 uncultured Candidatus Saccharibacteria bacterium | reverse complement strand
TTCCGATCTACATACACGATTTGCGCCAATATGACGCCCAGCGCCGCCAGCCCTACTTTCCACGATGCAACGATGAGGACGGTTACTGGTATGGCCATTGTGATGGCGGTCTGGATGCCTTCGGTGCGCAACAGGCGTGCCAAGTCCATGGCTCCTTCGGTGTGCTGGCGGGCAACGCTGGCAAGATAGCCGGTTTGATGGTCGCGGAAGAATGTCATATCTTTGCCGACCAGCTTTTTGTAGAAATTAACGGCGAGAATCCGGTACACTTTGTTCTCTGCCGGAAACGCCAGCATATCCCGGGCAAACCGGCACGATAGACCGAGAATAGTTGTTGCAAGATAGAGCAGGATATCACGCTTGGCGGCGTCGATATTGCCAGCGGCCAGGCTGCTCGCAAGGTGGGCGATAAACAGAAATGCCACCACACGCAGTAGAAGCGTTTGGATGATGATTAATACGAAACCAGCCCAATACCCTGGCTCCCTGCCATAGGTCTTGAGCAGAAAAGAATAGACATCGCGGTTCATGCCCATGATTTAGGCATTATACCATCTTTTATTCGTCATGCCCGCGTAGGCGGGCATCCAGCGAAAGAGTGTTTAATGGATTTCCGCCTTCCTGCTTCGCTAAGGCTTCGCAGGACAAGTTGCGGGAATGACAGTCTGGGCTCTGGGTTAAAAGCACGAGGCCGCTATGTCCAAATTTTGCCGCCGTGCTACTGCGCGGGTTGGCCTTGCTCGAGCCGGTCAAGAGCTTGGCGGGCCTGGTTTATGGCGTCTTGCTTCTTGGCTCCGGCTTGCTGCATGGCCTTCTCACGGGCCATCTTGGCCTTGTCCTTAATCATGTGTCGGATCTCTTCGCCTTTTTTCGGCGATAGCAGCATGCCGATTGCGGCGCCAGTGCCTATACCAATCAAAAAACCTGCGGCTATTCCTGGGATGTTCATAGCGTCTCCTTTCTTGCTTGTAATTACAGCGTAGCTTGCCCGGTCTTATGCGACAGTCGAATAATTAACCGGCACACCTGGCGCCCGGGGTATAATAGAGATATGGGCGCAAACAAGGCAGCAACCAAAGAACACAGTCCGATACGAGATCTGGCGATCGCTGCCGGCTTAATTGGGGCAATTGTGCTCACTGCTTCGCTCGTCAGTGAGATATTGATACCTGATTAACTGGGGGTGCGGTCATTGATGCCATAGTCCGATTTCTGGAACGTTTTGTTGAGCAGGTTCCGCTGGAACTGTTTGTTTTTGTTGGCTGCTTTTTAGAGGAAGTTTTTTCGCCGATCCCGTCTTTTGTGGTGCTGATCCCGGCCGGCGCAGCAGCGTTGGTACAAGGCATCAGTTGGTGGTATCTGCCCGTGCTGGCGCTCATCGGCGCGTCCGGCCGGGTGCTTGGTTCGCTGATTTTATACTTCATTGCAGACAAAAGCGAAGACTGGCTGTTCGGCGGCGGGCGGCGATGGTTTGGTGTCTCGCACAAACAGATTGAGAGTGTCGGGAGGCGCTTTAGTGGTTCGGGTCGGGACTTTTTGGCGCTGTATTTGTTGAATGCCGTCCCTGTGCTGCCGACGTCGCTTCTGTCGCTCACCTGCGGATTCATTAAGATCAATCTCCGTACCTTTGTAATCGCAACGTTCCTTGGATCGGCCACAAACGCCCTCTTTTATATGAGTTTGGGATATGTTGGCTTTACTGCGGCAGCGCAGCTAAGAGAGCTGGATGTGGCGCTGCAGATTGCTGCGGGCGCTATCATTATAGTTTTGGTGGCGTGGATTTTGTACCGCAAAAATAAAAAGAGGAAGGGTCGCACCTAGCCCTTTCTCTGCCGGTCGAAACACCGTTATTTAAGTATTCCCTTCTCGACCAGTGAAGGAATAATCTTGTTGCGGATAATCGGCGAAACGCGCGGGTTGTTTGCATCCTCCTTGCCAATCCAGTGCAGGCGTTTGATCTCAGTTGATGGTTTTGGCGTGCCAATCAGCTTGCCGCGGTACAGGTCGATCACCACTTCGCGGTCCGGCATGCCAGACGCCACATCGGCATACTCGCCGATGTACTCCAGCGAGTCAAAATCGACAGCGCAATCCAGCTCTTCCTTGATTTGGTGCTCCAGGTTTTCCTGAAGCGTTTCTTCATCCATTTGCCCGCCTGGCATGATGTAGTCGGTGGTGATGTCGCCTTCGTCTTTTTCGCAGACCAAGAACTTGGTTTGGTCGTCGTTTAAAACCAGCAGTCCGATTTTGTACCAGTAAGCCATGATGCACATCATACCAAACATTGCCCATGATCCGAATGTGATTTATATCATTACGCGGACTTTTGTTTTAAAAGCTTTAGCGGTATAGTTGTGAGTATGGAAAACGGTCAAGAAATGCAAGAAACGCCCCAGGTAGCACCTCAAGATTCTCAAGAACCGGAAGGATCAAAGCCGCAGGTGGTAGTCAGCAAGCCTGTGCACAAGCACTGGGCGACATGGCTGCTCACCGTGCTGCTCGTTTTGTCGCTGGCCGGCAGCAGTTTTCTGTGGACGAGACTGCAGGCTGTCCAGAAAGACAACAATCAACTCAAGCAAGAGAAGCAGCAACTAGAGCAACAGGTGGATCAGCTCAAAGCCGCTGACGCAGACAGGAAAAAACAATCAGCGGGCGGTTCAGAGCTGTCGGCCTGCAGTTATAAACCGTCTGAGGTGCTCAAAGAAAACATCAAGGCTGCGCTGGACAGCAAAAACACCGCTGCATTCGCTTCGTACGTATCCAGCCCTGTGAAGTATGTACTCGCCGGTAGTGAGTACGGCGGTGAAAGGACGCCGGACGAAGCCGTGGCCGCGCTGGAGTATACCCACTCCGCCGAGGGGCCGTGGAACTTCGACCTGCCGCAAACCACCATCGATGAATATGACAGCGGCGACTACGCCAGCTACTTTGATGTTAATACGCTGGTAGGCCGTGCAACGAGCGGCATGGTTATTGCTTTCGAATTCAACTGCGATGGCAGCAAGATAGATTCGATATTTGTCGCGCCAAGCGAAGAATTGCTGTAAATCCTCGCGCTGGTAAGTAATCTTACCGTACTCCTACAGCCATCAGTTTATAGTGGTGTTTGTTGTAAGCGAGGATGATCGTCATGGCAGGCATCAAGAAAAGCGTCAAGAATCTCGGTGGCAAAGCCAAAGAGGTCGGCAGGCGTCTTAAGGGAGATAAAGAGAAGCACCGGTAACGGTTAGGATTGCAACAGTTCGCTCATAAGGGTTTTGAGTGTTGCCAGATCGCCGCAGCGGTGTGTGTCGCCGGGCAGTTCAACCAATGGGTAGCTGTTTACTGGCAATTGCTTGCGAAGATATGCCCTAACCTCCTCGAACGACGAGACCGGGTCATTGGTATTCTGCACAAAGAAGCTTCCACCAGACGTCCGTCTCGCGCGAGCTGATCATGTCAAGCGGTAAGCCCGCAAACAGGCAGGCTTTTGGGTGTAGTCGCCCTTCGGCAATGCCCTTGAGACTCACGACCGTGCCCGCTAGCAATGTATACGCTTAAAAAATGAAGGTAGCTTTATGTTTGCCATGACTAGATCCTAGCATACGACAACTTGATGTTGTTGGTTTCGACCCCACTTGCGTAGTTCTGTTGAGCACTCCTTTTTACCATGACTGCCTCCAATTGCGCGTCAATCCCATGCATCTCGTCCTGGGCCGGGTTTATTTACGCGTGAACTCCTGTGCCGCGGTGCAATAGTCACAGTTACCGATCTCGTCCAGGAGCAACTGGACGCCAACAGGGCCGAAACTGATGCGCTCGTTGCAGAGGCTAGCCGATGGCGTAAGCCGATTGGCCGTGTACAGGCATACCGCACGCTTGATTTGAGCGAAGGCCTTTCGGAGGTTGAGGAGAAATTTGATTACGTTGTCGCTTTTGGCGGTCCACTTTCTTATACCTTTGAGAAAGAACAAATTGCTATGCGGGGGATGTTGCGGACTTGTAGAGGTTTGGTGCTCTGCTCCGTTATGTCCCTTGACGGCATGCTTGGATGGTACAAAGAGCACAGGCCGGAGTATTTGGATGAAATGCCCGAAGAGGTGCGCAGGGAATTTATCAAAACCGGTGACATGCGTCCGTGG
>CALKHY010000141.1 GCA_937988795.1 uncultured Candidatus Saccharibacteria bacterium | reverse complement strand
CGGGGTACATCATGAAACCCAACATCTACCTAGACATCGACGGCGTGTTGCTGATAAATGAGAAAACTGCTGCTCCGTTCGCAGACGAATTTTTGCGATTTATTTTGAGTAATTTTCCGGACAGTACCTACCGGCTTACCACACACTGCTGGCAGGGCGTCAATCGGACGCGTGAGGTTCTGGCGCCAGCTTTCGATATTGAAATACTTAACATGCTTAGTGTTATTAAGCCCACGGACTGGGGCGACGCCAAGACAGACGCTATCGATTTTTCCAAGCCATTCCTGTGGTTTGATGACGATCTCTATCCAGAAGAAAAAACGGCACTCGAGACACACAATGCGCTGGACAGTCACGTGCTTATAGATCTTTCCCAGAATCCCAACCAGCTAAAAGGTATCATTACAACCTCGATTCACTAACATCCAGATCCTTACAATCGCATGCTAAACAGTAACTAACGAGTTTCAAAAGCGCGCCAAGCCGGTGCTACAATACGCACATGGATGGCCACGTACTATCGTGTTACGGCGGGGCGCGCAAGACGACGCATTCTCTTTTAATGTAGCTATTGATGATTTTCAATACAAGGTGACGGTTAACGAAGATTATTGGCAGAGTTTGACCGGCGGGAAGATTACGCCAGAGGAGTTGGTTAGGCGGTCGTTTGCGTTTTTGCTCGAGCGGGAGGGGCCGGAGTCGATTTTGCGCGAGTTTGATCTAACAGTGATTGGCCGCTACTTTCCGGAATACGAAGAAACGATACACCTACAAATGATGGGCATCTAGACGTCTAGATAAGGAACCCTGAGGCGAGTTAACGCCTTCCCCTGCCTCGTTTACCTCTGTTCTTTCTATTGACTTTAACGCGCGTTATTGATACACTTTTTACATCACCAGGACCGGATAGGCCTAAGGTTTCGACCGACCGCCGATGCCGGTCTTTTTGATTCGATCGCTCGTTATAGGCAAGTGATTGTTTGAGTTGATCGACGCGCACAATATACGAAGCAAAAGGCTTAAGCAACTGAGAATACTTGGCGTTTGGCGTTAATATACGCAAAAGCTTACCCTTATCTTCCAAAAACTCCATTAAACACGCAAAATCGCCGTCGCCGGTAACAATCACAGCTTTGTCGTAATTTGGATACTCAATGGCAGCAGCATACAACACAAGCTCAGCATCAACATTACCCTTTACTGTTTCTTTGCCATCCTTTATGTAACGGATTGTTGGCTTAAATACCAGGATAAATCCTGCGTGCTGCAGTTCTGTGTAAAGACGCTGATTATTGGCAACCATGCCAATAAATATGAACGCTTGTGAAACGCCGTATTTGTTCTTTAGGTATAAACGAAATTTTCGGTAGTCAATACGCCACCCAGCAGACCGCACCCCTAGATTAAGGTTCTGACTATCAACAAACGCGTAAACAACTGGCTTCTTTTGACCCATATGTCCTCGCGATTGTAAGCCAGGTTACTCGATTAGTCCAGCAGGAAAAACAAGATTGGTAAGGGGGCGCTTCCCTTCGGCGGCAATGAGGAAATTGCAGGTATTAAGTCTTTACGGGTGGGAAAACTTCGTTAGTGAGGCGGTCGTTTGACTTTTTATTGGGGGCGGGAGGGGTCGGGGTCAATTGTAACTTAGATGAATTACTTCCCTTCGGCGGCGTCCAGGAGTTTTTGGATGTCGAGCTTTTTCATGGGCAGGAAGGCTTCGGTGACGCGGCGGACTTTTTGCGGGTCCGGGTCGTTTAGTAGCTCGTTCATAACTTTGGGCACGATTTGCCAGCTGACACCGTATCTGTCCTTGAGCCAGCCGCATTGCTCGGCTTCGGGCACGGCTGATAATTTCTCCCAATAGTAATCAATTTCTGCCTGGTCTTCGCACTCCACGTACATCGAAATTGATTCGTTGAATTTGAAGTACGGGCCGCCGTCCAGCGCCATAAATCGCTGTCCGGCCAGTTCGAAGACGACCGTCCAAACTTTGTCCTGCATGCCTGGTGTCGGGCCGACCTGGTAGTCTTCTGGGTAGCGCAGCATTGACACGATGCGCGACTCACCCTTTTTATTGGGCGCATTGTTGAAGGCGTCGATGTAAAAGTTGACGGCTTCTTCGCACTCTTTGTCGAACCAGAGGCATGGCATTATTTTTTGCATGCTTTACTCCTTTCCCTTCTGGATTTCCGCCGATGCGGGAATGACGTCTAGATGAGCTACTCCACAAACTCGGCCCAGCGGTCCCAGGTTTCGCCGGCGCCTTGCTCAACGCCCGTGGCGATGACTTTATCGAAGTCTTCCTCCGAATCAAATACTGTACTGCTGATAACGTGCGTCTTGCCGTCTTCTTCGATGAATTCCAAGGTGATAATCATTGCCGGCATGCCCTCGATGACATTTCCGTCGGCATCGGCAAAGTAATCGGTGTAAACGATTTTGTTGGGCTCGTCAATTTCGCGGTATACAACCTTTCCCCACGATTCCTTGCCGTACCACTCGCCCTGGTTTGGGTCAACGCATTTCATGCAGTAATGCCAGTAGCCGCCGGGCTGGAAATCCATGCGCTTGGATGTGGTTTCCCAGCCGCGCGGGCCCCACCATTTGTTGATCTCATCTGTAGTAAACGCCCGCCACACGCGCTCACGCGGCGCGTCGAACACCCGCTCCATCTTAAGCGTCTTAGTTGCCCGGTCTTTGGTAAAGACGGTCTTTCCCATGTTAATTCTCCTTCAGCCCGTTAGATACGAAGTTATCTAACGGGGCCGTTATTACTAATCTCAAAATAATTCCTAAGTCTACTCTTCAAATACCGCTTACCCCAAGCAGTTTTTAAATACTGCTCACGGTGCGTGGCATCTTGTTGGTGCAAGCAAGCCTCATAGTAAATTAAATCGAAAGGTGCGCGATGTTTGGTAGATGACACTAATCCCTTATTGTGTAGCTCGAACCTCCTTTTTAAATCCTTAGTGTATCCCGTGTATAGTTTGTTATCTTTCCGGCTCAGCAAGAC
Source organism: uncultured Candidatus Saccharibacteria bacterium (assembly GCA_937988795.1). Taxonomy (GTDB): domain Bacteria; phylum Patescibacteriota; class Saccharimonadia; order Saccharimonadales; family UBA4665; genus PMNU01. Next base: position 2,322 of record CALKHY010000141.1, on the reverse strand, counting down.
ATATACGTAATACATAATCGTCTAAATCTAACGGGCTAAATATTGCTCTAACGAATCAAAACGACTCTCCCATAGCTGACGGTATTGCCGCAGGTATGCATCAGCTTCGGCTAGGGCTTGCGGTGCAAGACATACGATACGCTTCCTCCCTTCTTTGCGTTTAAAGATCAATCCGGCCTCTTCCAGCACTGTAAGATGTTTTGACACGGCCGCAAAGGACATATCATACGGCGCGGCCAGTTCACCAATGCTCATCCCGCCACCCATCAGCCGGCGCAGCATGTCGCGCCTGGTTGGATCGGCCAGCGAACCGAAGATTGCGTCCAGCGGTGTCTCGAAAGTTAATTCAACCATTTGGTTGAATATTACTGCTGCTATGCTTGTTCGTCAAGCATTTTTATTCTATCCGACTGTCCTACCCGTTATCTGCAGAATATCACCCGAGAAAATATCTACCGACAAGGACGGTTCTGCGCGGATTTGCCTCCTCTACTGTTGGCACGAGCGGCGTAGTGTAGTGCTCTAACGCCGTAGCTTCAAAGACGACGGCGTCACCAGGCCGCAAAAACAATCGCGACCCGCCAACTACTAATTCTCCCCCGTTCGCAGGGCTGGGCGGCGACTGCAGGCACAACAAGAGCTGAATAGATCCAGCGGCGTCCCGGTGTGGGTTGATGTACTCCCCTACACTGTAAATCGAGGTCCATGATGTAAGCCCAAGGTAGGACTCCCGGCCGGCCAACCCCATGACGAGCTCCTTGGCTTGCTCTTGCTCAAAAAAATCATGGGCAGGATGGCCTGGCTCGAACGTCTGCTCATGCCATGACACGTCCTCAAGTCCGCACCATACCCGCCTGGCAGGAATGTACTCCGTGGAGGCAAGCAGCTGCCGCGCTTCGTCAGGACTAATCAACCCTGACAAATGCACGAGTCGCTCCTTCGTATAGCGTTCGGCGAGGTCGGGCAACAGCGACGGATGGATGCCACTCAATTCGCCGCCCCTGCGCGGATATGCATCACCAGCACGTCCATCAAGCATAGCCTTATTTTTAAGGAAGATAGACTTTTGGACTGTGAAAAACTTAGCCTATACGGAAAATGAATCTGTTATAAAGTTTAAGATTTTAGCAACGTGAGCAGCTTGGTGGTCGTGTTCCAGTTGCGGATAGTGATGTTTTGGTAGATGGACGAGCTGATGACTTTGGTGACGCGGCTTTGGGTGAGTCGGGCTATGAGGCGCTGGACGTACAGCGCGCCTTTGCCGGTGAATATCTCGTCTACGCCTTCTTTGAGGCTGATTTCCTTTACGGCCTCCTCAGCGGTGAGCGGCGGGAAGAGGAAGAATACATCGTAGCGGTATTTGTCTGGCTTTGTGCCAAAGCCCTTGGGCGCGCCGTTGATAACCGCTTCCAGCTCGTCTTGCGACAGCACGAGCGCTTTGGGTTTGCAGTCGATCTGCTCCTCGAGCAACCTGTTGACTTTGTCGGTCAGTGCTTGCGAGCTGGATTCGGGCGATTCGAACAACACATTGCCACTGTTGATGTACGTACGCACGTTTTGGTAGCCTGCCGACTCAAAGCAGGCTTTAAGATCAGTCATACTCACCTTGTTATTGCCACCGACATTAATGCCGCGAAGCAGGGCGACGTATTTTCCCATAAGCTGATTGTACCAAAACGCTAATCTTGACTTTTATTAGAAAATAATATATAATAGTATGATCATGTCCTCTGTTGAGAGCTTAAATACGGCCATGGAGCCGTCTCCTGCTACACCATCCAAGCCGTTCGTTCCCCTCTACCGGTTTGCACGGCGATGCGTTGCCGGCCTTACCGCAGCTGCCATCGGCGCGGCAGGCGGTGTTGCCGGGTCGGCGGCGGATGCCAAACGGGCTGCAGAACCCAGGTTTTATGGTTTTGAAGAGATCTATCAGCCTGACCCTCTCCCTGAAGACACCCAGACGGCTCCCCTACCGGAAGCCGACGCCTACGATTGGGTCCAGCACTGGCTGAACTCGCCGGTTGATCCGCACCTCGCCAACCTACGATATGAGGTTGATAGAATTTACAATGAAACCGGCGGCCGTGAGGATATAGCAGATATCGAAAACCGGCTGCTGTTTACCATCCGCCAAGAGACAGCTGCCAGGTTCGGCCTGACTGTCTTTGATGCAACCGATACGCTGCGCACGCTGCGTACTGGCATGGCGTCCGGCAAGCTTACTTTCGAGCAATCCCTGAAAGTTGCAAACAACTATCTAGCCAACTTTGGAGTTGAGCTTACATTTGGCGACCACATCAACATCAACTACGCATACGACTT
>CALKHY010000140.1 GCA_937988795.1 uncultured Candidatus Saccharibacteria bacterium | reverse complement strand
AGCGCCGGCTGGGCTGTTTGGATATGAATGGACGGTTGGCTGCCAAATACCGGCAGCACTACCGACACACGGGCAAGCTCCGGAAACTGTTTTTGGAGCTCTTTGGCAATCTCGCCGGTGTTAATGGTCAGTTTGTTCGTATTTGCCAGTGAACCGGCCAGAATCTCCTGCGCTGCGTTCTGATACACCTCACGACTCCTGAGTAGTAACTGCTGCCCGCCTGCCAGCTCGTGCACCACAATTTCCGGGCTGCGTGTCAATACAAGGTTGCCAAGCGCCGACAAGACAATTACGGCCACTAGCGCCGCGCGCAGCACTCGCCGCGGCCAACGCCGCTCAGCACGGCGGACAGGCTGTTTCTCGGCGCTAGCATCGGCCCGAAACAACCTCGTAACGCTAGGCGATCGCACCGGTTCGGGGCGGACTGACGGTTGTGCGTGATACGAAAAAATCGGCTTGGTGCCCAGCCCGCCTACAGGGTTCGGACGCCTGGCGCGCCCGGCATACTCGTTAGTATTATTTTTCTTAAACCACATCTTTTATGTTTTAGACGCCGTTATTTGCCAAGGGCGGTAAACGGCTTGCCTTCGGCTACTTCTAATAGTACCACGGCCAAGAGATGGGCGGCGTTTGGCTGCGCCAATTCAGAGAGCTTGCTGCCAAGGGCCTTGGCTTTGTCAGGATGATCAAAAAGATCGGTTATGGCCGGCATGAGCGCCCGCGGGTCCTCCTTCATCGTTTCCTCGCTGACCAGCCGGATCGCTTTGCGGTCGCTCAGCACCTTGGCGTTCTTGAGTTGATGGCCGCCGGTTAGCTGCGGATTCGGCACCACCACGCACGCCTTGGCCTGCACGGCAAACTCAGACAGACTGCTCATGCCTGCCCGGGTAACTACCACATCAGCTACGCCGCTGTACTGGTACAAGTTCGTCACGAAACCCTTTACAATCACTCGTGTTTGCTGCTCGGGGCTCAAAACCTGCCTGTACCGCCGGCGGACGTCGTCTTCGAGCTGCCGGCCTGCCACATGCGCGATCATGAGGTCAGGATACCGCTCCAAAAGCTCCTCTGCGCAACCAATAACAGCTTTGTTAAGCCGATCGGCGCCGTTGCCGCCGCCAGTTACAAACAGCACCTTGCCGGCTTGTTCCAGACCCAGCCGCTTGCGCCACTGTTCGCGCTCTTTCGCTTTGGCCGGATAAAAGTTATGCGAGACCGGCACGCCTACCGTCACAACTTTATCCTGCGGATAGTTGGTATACACCTCTTTGGGGAGCGCGACGGCATGCGCTTTAGCCCAGCGGGCCACAATGCGGTTGGCAAGGCCTGGTATTGCATCGGAATCATGCGTCACATACGGAATGCCGAGCATGGCGGCAGCAAGGCCGACCGGCACGCCGACAAATCCGCCCTTGATGAAGATAATGTCCGGCCGTTCTTTCTTTAGCAGCCAAAAACTCTGCCACAGGCCGACCACAACCCAGACGGCGTCTCGTAGATTTAAAAACAACGTTTTAAAATCAAATAGCTGCTTTAGCCCTTCCCCGTGGTAGCGGCGAAACTTCCCTGCCCTCACCGACAGCACGCGGTCGATGTTTTTATCTTGCTCGGGCACGTCAAGCAAACTATCGCCGGTTTGCCCGACGTAGACAATCTCCGCCCTTGGCCTCAATTGTTTCAACTCATGCGCGACTGCCAGGATTGGCGTGATATGCCCCCCTGACCCGCCGCCCGTCACCAATATTTTCATAACTTACCCTTCTGGTTGCACCTTCGGTTTGCCGCGGCGCACTGTACAAAGTATACCGCGAAATCTGGAACACAATCCCGATAAGCGCCATCACGAATACCACGCTCGACCCACCCTGGCTAATGAGCGGCAGCGTGATGCCCTTGAGCGGCAGCACGCCGAGCATCGCGCCGATGTTCATGACTGCCTGCACCGCCAGCCAGGTAAAGATGCCGACTACAGCCAGCCGGCTGTAATCGTCCGGCGCCCGCTCCATCACCCGCTTAATCCGCGCAAAAAACGCGAGGAATAGCCCGAGCAGAATCGTTACGCCGATAAACCCGAACTTCTCGGCATAAATGGCGAAAATCGAGTCGTGCTCGGCCTCTGGCAGGTACCCGAAGGCCTGCACGCTGTTGCCGAGCCCCAGTCCAGTCATGCCGCCCGAGCCGACAGCGACTAGCGCCTGGCAGACCTGGTAGCCGGTATCGAGACAATCCGCTGTTGGATTTAGGTACGTTGCCAGCCGGTGCTGCCGATATTCAGACGTTGCCACAGCCACGCCAAGCAGCAGCAATATGCCTAGCCCAATCAGCATAATATTACGCATCGGCAGCCCTGCCACGAATGCCATGGCTGCCATCATCAAGACCACTACGCCCGTAGAGCCAAGGTCGCTCTGCAAGCCCAAAATCGCAAATGCCAAAATACCAAGCGCAATCAGAAGCGGCCGAAAGGTCTGTTTAAAGTCGTTCATCAGCCCAGCCCGCATTCTCGCCACTAAAAAGCCAGCGAGCCAAATCAGCAGCGCAAATTTGATGAGCTCCACTGCCTGGAACGACAACCCGCCGATGTGGATCCAGCGGTACGCGCCGTTGACTTCCTCGCCAAATACCCGCACCGCCACCACGGACAGTGCAGCCGAAATGAGCAGCGGCGTTTGCAGCCGCTCCCAGACCTTAAGCGGCAAGTTTGCCGTAATCAAAAACGCCACCAGGCCCAAGCCAACCGCGATCAACTGCTTGTAGACAAAGTAAAACTCACCCACCCCCTTCTCTACCATCAGGCCAGGGCTGATGGAATACACAACGATCAACCCCATGGCAATCAACGCCGCGCTGATCACCAGCAGCCAGTAATCCGGCCGGTGCCGGCGCACGCCGGCCGGCTGGGCCGTGCCAAAACTACGGCGTGCGACTACGCGCATATCCCCCACCCTCCTGTCCGGTCGCCATGCGTGGTACACAACATGCTATCTATCATACGCTACCGACTCCTCGGCGATACGCCAAAGTTATAAATCAGCATCTCGGCCAGATCGGCAAACAGCGGCTGCGCAGCCACGCTTCCGGCGTAGCCAGGGATCTTAGGCTCGTATATCACGATCGAAATGATGTATTCCGGTTTATCGCCGCCGACAAAGCCCACATACGTGCCATTATAGTCACTTTCCTTGTACCTGCCGTCTGGGCCGGGCACCTGGGCCGTGCCGGTTTTGCCGCCCACGCTGTAGACCGACTGGTCAAAGCGCGAACCAATGGAGTGATTTTCGACGACATACTCAAGCAGCGGCCGCATCGCCTCACTCGTCGACGGCTTCACTACATTCTCGGCAAGCACCTTCGGTTCGAACGCTGTCTCTGTTCCGTCTGGCGCAATAATCTTATCGACCAGACGCGGCTGGTAGTAGGTACCGCCGTTTAGCATTGCCGCATACGCTGCAGCCATCTGGAGCGGTGTTGCGGTCATGGCTTGGCCAAAGGTCGTGTTGGCATACGTCAGATTGCGCGCGTCGCCGTTGTTCGGGTGCGGCACAATCCCTTCTGCCTCGTACCCTTGCTCAATGCCCGTTGCCTTGCCGAACCGGAAGTGATTGGCCATGTAGTCGTACCACTTTTCGCGGCCTTCCTTGGTAATCTCGGTGCCACCAGGCTTACTCATCTGCATAAGCAGCCACGTTGCACCAGTGTTGATGGAAAGGTCAAGCAGCTCGGCGATAGAGCGCTGCCCGGGCGTGCGGCCGCCCTCCACATTCGTAATCTTCGACCCGTCAATCTCCCACACCGCCGGATCATAGTAGGTAGTGTCGGCGCGTACAACGCCCAAATCAATTGCGGCTGCGGCAGTGAGCGGCTTCATGCTCGACCCAACTTCGAGCGGCGTGGCAACCGCGCCGTTATTAAAAACAGCTGGGTCCTCCACCTCGCTGTATTTGTTGGGGTCAAATGTCGGCCAGTTAGCCATTGCCTTGATGGCACCGGTATTCGGGTCCAGAATCAGCGCGCTGCCGCGATCCGACTTTGAGCGCTCGACATGTTGCTGGAGCAAAAGCTCCAGCCGCTTCTGCATGGCCACGTCAATCGTCAGCACCACATCACTGCCAGGAACCGGCGCAATACGTATGTTATCGCTATTCGCTGCCAGTGGCACACCATTAATGTCCGTCACTGCCTTGAGCTGGCCAGCCTTGCCGGAAAGTTTGTCATTGAGGGCCTGCTCGATACCGTACACCCCCGCCCCTTCGTCGTTGACGAAGCCGAGCAATTGCGCTGCAAGCGAACCGTTCGGGTACGTCCGGTACGTTACCTCTTGCGCGCCTATCCCTGGGAATTTGTGATTCAGTATTGCTTTGCGCACGCTGTCTTCTACCTTTTTGGCAATCACCACGTAGCGCG
>CALKHY010000139.1 GCA_937988795.1 uncultured Candidatus Saccharibacteria bacterium | reverse complement strand
ATACTCGAAGTGTTTTGGCATTCTGAAATATTTTATGCAGTTATATACAATTTATTTAAACGAGAGTATAAGGAGGCCATTAGAGGTGCATCGACTACTTTTTTTGGCACGACTTATTATTCGGGTTACATCGGGCTGATATGCCTTTTATTTGTGACTGCGAAGTTTTCTTCTGAGAAAAGCCTTTTATCTATATTTTTGATAATTATGTGTTCTCTATGGGTTATATTATCTCAAAGTAAAGTGATTCTGTTTAGTTTTTTTGCATCAATATTGTTGTATAATATTATATATAAAGTTAAGACTGCTATATATTCACTCGCCCTGTTTGTGATTATTGCAATATTTATTATATTGTACTGGGATATGATCATTTCAATTGTCGATTCTATTGACAATAGGTTCTTTAACAGTTTGCTCAAACTGTTAACTAATCCCGACACATCGGGTACCTTGCAGATTCGGTTAGCGCAGATAAGCGATGCTTTTGAGGCAGTGGTTAAAAATTGGGGGATTGGCGTAGGACCAGGACGATCAATGCCGATGGAATCTTGGTTAGCAACGGTCTTGTACCGCTATGGCATCCTGGGTATTCCGTGGTTTTTGGCGCTTGCTTTTATAGCTTTTTTTATGAACTACCTTGCTATGAGGCGTTTTGATTATTATAGAAAAGAGGCAAGACATTATGCGCGCGCATTGGCGGTTTGGGCGGCGCTTTTGCCGGTAACGCAATTAAGTAGTATGATGATTGAAACATCGAAGATGATGATATTTTCTATGTTTGCTATTTCATTGTCTTTAATCAATTATTCGGTATCCTCAAAGCTGAAGTACGGTAATAAGGCGGAAAAGATTCAATAAGAATGCCCAATTTTTTGCGAGCAGGACGAGTCGAATAACTAAGAATGAATGATAGGGGTTCTTTCCGTCAGTATATAATGTGGTGAGAGTAAGTGACTACTGTTAGTATCATTATGGCTAGTTATAATAGCGGTCATTTTGTACAAGAAGCAATTCGGTCGGTTCAGAGGCAAAGCCTGGGGTGTTGGAACCTATTGGTTTCCGATGACGCTTCTAGTGATTCCACCGTTGAGATGGTGACTTGCCTTATGGATGGTGACCCTCGTATCCGCCTGATTACAAGCAGTAAGAACCGCGGCCCAGCGCATGCGCGCAATGCAGCCATCGAAGCTGCAACGGGCCGCTACATCGCCTTCCTTGACAGTGATGATTTGTGGAAACCGCACAAGCTCGAAAGGCAGATCGCCTTCATGCAAGAGCGGGACATCGCGTTTTCCTTCTCATCCTACGATAAGATCGATGAGGACGGCAATTTCATCAATACACACTATGTCGAGCGGCCGGTCACCTATCGCGACCTTCTAAAATCCAATGTCATTGGCTGCCTGACAGCCATGTACGATACCGAGAAATTGGGCAAAGTCTATATGCCCGATGTCCGCAAGCGGCAAGATTTCGGTCTATGGCTGCGCATCCTGAAGCAGGTTGACGCAGCCTATCCGATCTCAGAGAGCCTTGCTCAGTATCGAGTTCGATCTAATTCGGTTTCTTCCAACAAGCTGAATGCCGCGAAATACACCTGGACTCTCTATCGCGATGTGGAGAAGCTCGGCCTTCTGCGCTCGGTCTATTACTTCGCGCATTATGCCGTGAACGGCATCAAGGATACGTACGTAAAACCGAAGCTAGGGGAGCGCTGAAGGCCGGACGCGGACGCTGCCCACAGCCCGTTGCCACATAATTCCCCTCTCGCTAGTGCTAAGATTAATCCAGCTCCTTCGCCGATCCCAAGGAACCGCGTTCATGCAGATACCCTTTATCGATCTTGCCGCCCAGCAGGCGCGCCTGCGCCCTGCGCTTGATGCTGCCATCGCCCGCGTGCTCGACGGGGGGCAATA
>CALKHY010000138.1 GCA_937988795.1 uncultured Candidatus Saccharibacteria bacterium | reverse complement strand
ATCCGAATGAGGTCAAGAATGGCAGCACCTCCCTAGTCGACTTTATCACTGCCGACCCGCTCAACGACGAAACAGATGTTGCTCGGCGCATTCTGGCGGCCGCTGCGATTGGCTTTGATAACGACGCTTTCACCGGTATCAATTTCGGAGAGCAATTATATGCCCTCTATGACGGCACGCAGATCGGCGACCCGGGCGTTCTCAGCGATGACATGTTTGGCATCATGGCCGCCGCTGTTCTGATCGACAACCCGGCCCAAACTCAGAAAGACGAGCTGGCAGCCATGGCCCGGGCCAGCCTGAGCTACCTGCTCAGCTACCAGGAGTCTGATGGCGGCTTTAGCTACACAACTGCTGAGTGTCCTGACTGGTGCGGTTCCAGCACTGACATGACTGCCGCTGCCATCATCGCCATGCAGGCTGGCGCCGCCCACGGCTTTGCCGACCCGAACGACGCGGACTTCGTCAGCGCACTCGACAAGGCAAAGAACTACCTGCTGCAGGCGCAGGATCCAGAAGGCGGTTTCTTGATGGCTGTTGGGTCTGTCTGGCCAGCGGACGGCCTGACCACTTCCTGGGCGCTCATGGCGCTCAACACACTCGACCCATCAAACGAAACCGTCCAAACCGCAAAAAACGCGGCACGCAGCTGGTTGCTCGCCCGCCAAAATGCCGACGGCGGCTTTGACGGCTGGACGTGCGGCGCAAGCGACGTCATCATTACCGCCCACGCCGTTCCTGCTCTGCTAGGCACAACCTGGCTGCTCAGCCCTGCACCCATTACCATCCCAGACGCCGCTCCTGACGAAATGCCGACTCATATCGACTGCCCGGCGCCAGCCCCTACTCCGACAGAACCGGAAGAACCCAAGCCACAGCCCATCAACACCACTACGCCAACGCCGGTTGCCACGACCGACACCAGCACCAACACCCAGCCAGAATCTGAACCGCAAATACTGTCTGCGACTCCTGCCGAAGAGTCATCCGAAGGCCAACCCGAAAAAACCGACGCCGAGGACATCAAAGAGGTCATTCCCATTTCCGAAGAAGCCAAGAGTTCGATTAAGTACGTTATCTACGCCATCATCGCCCTCAGCTTAATCGGCTTCGGCTGGTTCCTGTTCCGGCCGCAAAAAGGTTAAAATCCACGCCGCGAGGCAGGCGCAGCTCTGCTATCATAAAATCATGCAACTAAAATATGGGAGCCTTCGCCTGCTAAAGCGCCTGTCCAAGCGCGATTGGCTGATGTTGGCCAGCGGTGCGGCGATCGTTGGCCTGCTTTGGGGTCTTATCTCATGGATGGATAGACCGCCGACGCCGCTTGCAGCGAAAAAGGACTCCCGCGTGTCGATTCCGTGGCTGCCTGACACTGTCAAACGCTGGGAGGACATCTTTAATGAAATGGGGCGGAAGTACAATATCAACCCCAACCTGCTGGCTATCATCACCACGCTCGAATCTGGCGGCTACACCAAGGCCGTCAGCCCAGCCGATGCCCAGGGGCTCATGCAAGTCACGCCACCTACCGCCAAAGACATTGCCCGTAAATACCTGCAGGAACCACGCGATAGTTACGACCTGACCGACCCACACACCAACATCGAGTTCGGTGCCGCCTACCTTGCGTTCCTCCGCGACGAATTTGGCGAACCATCACAGGGGCCATCCTGGGACTACACGGTTGAGCTGATTGCCGCCGGTTACAACGGCGGCCCTGGCGCCGCTGGCAAGTTATACCGCGGCGAGGGCCTGACCAGCAGCGAAACCGTTGTGTACTCGCGCGACGCCTTCAATATGTGGCGCGAACGGCACGCCAAAACCAGCCCCACCTTCGACCGCTGGCTGGAGCGTGGCGGCCAACGCCTCATCGACCAAGCCCGCGAAGAGCAGGAACAATCCGTCCAACAATAAACCTCCAGTCTTACAATTGCAACAATCACCCCGCAACTAGTGCCAATAATTTAATCCTCAAAATCCTCATTTTCGATGCTATAGCATTAAAAATGAGGATTGGTGCTAAATGGCACCTTGCGTGAATGGCGGTGGTTGCTGGTGCACGCGGCGTTTGAGCCAGTTGAATGCTGCGATAGCGACCTCGCGCCAGCCACTGTCGATATACAACGAATGCCCGCGGCCGTCGAATTCCTGCAGATCAGTTACCGCCGTTGATGATCGCTGATACAGCGCTTGCTGTGCGCGTACCACTGATGGCGGCGCCATGTTGTCGCGACCGGCAGCAATGAGCAGCAGCGGCCCGCGCTCACTATTTGCAACATTTACTTTTGTTGCCTGCGAAGAAATGCTGGCGAGCGCCATCTGAAAAAACGGCAACGCTGGCGATGGCACCGACCACATCGTATACAGTTCTACCGCTTCCTCACGCGACAAGGCGTTGCCAAAGCTATAGCGAAATTCATCGGCAGTTAGCGACACCGCCCGTTTTGGCCGAAACGGATTTCTCAGTGCTGGCCAACTGGCTGCGAGCTGCCTGAGTGGCAACTGCAACACACTCTGGGGTTGGATGGGCGCAATGGCAATCGCTGCCGTCGCCAGCCCATCACACAGCAGCTTTTGCGCGACTAAACCGCCAAACGAATGCCCTATTACCACCGGCCGCATATCCATCGCCGTAATTCGCCTGGCGTAATACCTAGTTATCTCTTCTACGCCATACCCGGCCACCGCCTCGGGCAACAAACGCGCCTCATGCACCGAATCCGACTCGCCCGGCCAGCCCGGCGCCACTGGTATGTATCCCAGCCGGCGGAAAAATTTGATCCACCCGTTCCAACTCGTCGCATGTAACCACTGGCCGTGAATAAACACAATCGGCGTCACCTGATGCTTGCTCTCACTCTCAGCCATTTGCCGTCCTCGCCCGCCCGTCCAACTATTGGCACTATACGAGCAAGCCAGCGGCGTCGCAGTAACCTATTGCACAAATGTTTGCCCTTAAGACTGCTACAGTGTAGTACCATAAGAAGTATGAAGTAATTAGCGAGGGTGACATGCGGCCAATCTGGAACGGATCAATCAGCTTTGGGCTTATTAACATTCCGGTGCGCATGTACAGCGCCACCAACCCGCGCCAGGGCATCGACCTCGATATGCTACACAAGACCGACCACGCGCCCATCCGCTACGCCCGCATCTGCCGCAAGGACGGCCAGGAAATCCCGTGGGACGACATCGTTAAAGGTTACGAATACCAAGAGGGCGACTACATCGTGCTCACCAAAAAAGAGATGGAAGAGCTGGACGTTGCCAAAACCCAGACCATCGATATCCAACAATTCGTGGACGAAGGCGAAATAGACATCCGCTACTACGAAAAACCGTACTACCTCGAAGTGGACAAAGGCGGCGACAAGGCGTATGCACTCCTTCGCGTAGCACTACAAAAATCCGGCAAGCTGGCGCTGGCCAAATTCGTACTGCACGAGCGCGAACACATCGGCGTTATTAAGCCCGTCGGCCGCGCCCCAGTCCTTAACCAAATGCGCTTCCCCACCGACATCCGCGAACCAGGCGAGCTGAACCTGCCCACCGACAAAGGCTTAACCGACAAAGAAATCGAAATGGCACTCAAACTCATTAAGCAAGAAACCAGGCCGTTTATCGCCGAAGACCTGCACGACACCTATACCGAGGAACTCGAGGAACTCATCAAAGCCAAAACCAAAGGCAAAAAACCAAAGCCGGTCAGCAAATCCGCACCAAAAGAAACTTCAGCCAAAGACCTCATGTCCGCCCTCAAGGCCAGCTTAAAGGAATAATCAGGTGGGACTGAGGGATTACTTCAGAAAACGAAGATTCGGCCGGACGCCCGAACCGAGGGGCGAAGTAAAAACCAGTAAAAGCCGGCGGCTCGCGTTTGTAGTGCAGGAGCATCATGCGTCGCGCCTGCATTATGATTTCCGGCTGGAGATCGACGGCGTTTTAAAGAGCTGGGCAGTGCCGAAAGGCCCGAGCCTCAATCCGCACGAACACCACTTGGCCATCCAAACCGAAGACCACCCGTTTGAGTATCGCAAGTTTGAGGGCGTCATTCCCGAGGGCGAATACGGCGCTGGCAACGTCATCATCTGGGATGAGGGCTGGTACGAGGCGCGCAAAGGCGACCCCAAAGACAGCGAAGCCACCATGCGCAAAGAGCTCAAGAAAGGCCACGTAACATTTATTTTGCATGGCAAAAAATTAAACGGCGAATTCGCGCTTATTAAAATGAAGAATGCCGACAATCCCAACGCCTGGCTGCTTGTCAAAAAGGCGGATGAATTCGCAACAACCGAAGATGTAACCAAGCAAGACCAATCAGTCGTGAGCGGCAAGCGCGTCGACGACCTCGGTGGCAAAATGCCGGACCTGAAAAATTACCCACAAAAAGCCAAGCCCTGGCCAATCAAACCCATGCTCTGCACGCTCGTAGACGAACCGTTTAGCCAGGAAGGCTGGTTGTTTGAGATTAAGTGGGACGGCTACCGGGCCATCGCCAGCAAATACAAAGACAAGATCGAGCTTTATTCGCGAAACGGCCTGGACTTTTCAGAGAAGTACGCGCCGGTCGCGAAAGCGCTCTATGCGATCAAGCATGACGTTATTCTGGATGGCGAGATTGTCGTGGTTGACGACGAAGGCCGGCCACACTTTGAATGGTTGCAACACTGGCACAAAGAACCGTACGGTCATATCAAATACTATGTCTTTGATATTCTGTGGTGCGACGGCCACGATGTGCGCTCCATGCCGCTCATGCAGCGCAAAATACTTTTGAAAAATATCTTGCCGCGTCATGAAATTTTACAATACGGCGACCACGTCGAAACCGAGGGCGAAAAGCTCTTTGAAGAGATGGAGCGGCGCAGACTTGAAGGCATGGTTGCCAAGCGCGCCGATTCGCCCTACCGCGAAGACGTGCGCGGGCAAGACTGGCTGAAAATCAAAACCAGGCAGCGGCAAGAGGTCGTGATCGGCGGCTACACCGAACCGCGCGGCAGCCGCAAATACTTTGGCTCGTTGCTTGTTGGTGTATATGAAAACGGCGAGCTCGTATACGCCGGCCATTCCGGCGGAGGCATCGCCGACGACGAGCGCAAAAAACTGCTCGCCAAACTGCAGAAGCTCGAACGCAAAACCTCGCCCTTCAAAACCGAACCCAAGCCCAACGCACCCGTCCACTGGGTGCGGCCGGAACTCGTCTGCGAAATGAGCTTTGCCGAGTGGACTGATGGCGGCATGATGCGCCATCCCGAATTCGAGGGACTGCGCCCAGACAAAAAACCAACTGACGTCCGCCGCGAAAAACCCGAAAATACTAGCACCATGCCAACCGAACCACGCGACTCAACGCCACGTCATTCCCGCGAAAGCGGGAATCCAGTCAAACACAACCCTTCTTCTGGATCCCGGATCAAGTCCGGGATGACAGATGCGTTGCCGTTCGCACCAACCAACCTCGATAAAGTTTTCTTCCCGAAAACCAAATACACCAAAGGCGACTTATTTACATACTACGAATCCGTTGCCGAATACATCCTGCCCTACCTCAAGGACCGGCCACACTCACTCAACCGCATGCCAAACGGTATTACGGGTGAAAGTTTTTATCAAAAGAACAACCCGCACCTGCCGGACTGGGTGCCGCACGCCGACATCTTCTCGGAATCCAACAACGAGCATTTGCGCTGGCTTGTGTGCGAAGATCTCGCCACCTTGCTTTACATGGTCCAACTCGGGTGCGTTGAGGTTAATCCGTGGAACTCGCGCGTCGGGCACCTTGATAAGCCCGACTGGCTCGTCATCGACCTTGATCCGGACGGCAACAAATTTGAGGAAGTTATGCGCGTCGCCCACACCACACGCGAAGTCTGCGAGGAATGGGGCATTCCTACCTACCCCAAAACATCTGGCAAAACTGGCATGCATATTTACGTCCCCTTGTTAGCCCAATACACCTACGAGCAAGCCAGGAACCTGGCGCACCTGATTGCACTCGAAGTTCATAAGCGCCAGCCAGACATCACGAGTGTGGAGCGCATGCCCGAAAAACGGAAGCGCAAGATTTACCTGGACTACCTACAAAACC
>CALKHY010000137.1 GCA_937988795.1 uncultured Candidatus Saccharibacteria bacterium | reverse complement strand
ACGTGGAGTCTTGCAACTTTTTCGTCCAGCTCTTTTGGCAGGCGGTGGACGTCAACGGTGTATTCTTTGGTCCAGAGTTCGATCTGGGCCAGCACCTGGTTGCTGAATGAGTTGCTCATCACAAACGACGGGTGGCCGGTAGCACAGCCGAGGTTAACCAGGCGGCCTTCCGCCAGCAGGATGATGCGGTGGCCGTCGGGGAAGGTGTAGACGTCGACCTGCGGCTTCACTTCTTCGCGCTTGATGCCCTTCATGTTGTTTAGGGCGTCGACCTGGATTTCGACGTCGAAGTGGCCGATGTTGCAGACGATGGCGGTGTCTTTCATCTGCTTCATGTGCTCGAGTGTAATGACGTCCTTGCAGCCGGTGGCGGTGACGAAGATGTCGGCCTCTTTTACAGCTTCTTCCATGGTTACGACCTCAAAGCCTTCCATCAGGGCTTGGAGCGCGCAGATCGGGTCGACTTCGGTCACCAGCACGCGGCAGCCGTAGGATTGCAGGCTCTGGGCACAGCCTTTGCCTACGTCGCCGTAGCCGGCGACCACCGCAACCTTGCCGGCCAGCATGATGTCGGTGGCGCGCTTGATGCCGTCGGCCAGGCTTTCGCGGCAGCCGTATTTGTTGTCGAACTTGCTCTTAGTAACGGAGTCGTTGACGTTGATGGCCGGGATGCGGAGCGTACCCTTGCTTACCATCTGGTAGAGGTGGTGGACGCCGGTGGTGGTCTCTTCACTTACACCCTTGATCTCGCCAAGAAGCTCGGGGTGTTTTTCGTGCACCCATTTGGTGAGGTCGCCGCCGTCGTCGAGCAGCAGGTTCGGCCCTTTCTTGCCGCCGTCGAACTTGAGCGTTTGCTCGATGCACCACCAGTATTTGTCCTCGGTTTCGCCTTTCCAGGCAAAGACAGGGATACCGGCCGCGGCAATGGCGGCGGCGGCGTGGTCCTGGGTGCTAAAGATGTTACAGCTGGACCAGCGGACTTCGGCACCGAGCTCAACGAGCGTTTCGATCAGCACGGCAGTTTGGATGGTCATGTGAAGGCTGCCGGCAATGCGCGCGCCTTTGAGCGGCTTTTTGTCTTTGTATTCTTCACGCAAGGCCATGAGGCCTGGCATTTCTTTTTCTGCCAGCGTAATTTCTTTGCGCCCCCAATCGGCAAGCTTAATGTCTGCAACTTTGTAATCGGCCATGGTTACTCCTTTGTCAACTTACTTGGTAATTGTTCTTTAAATGTTGCTTCGTACCGTTTGGTGATTTCATCAACGGTGAATGTGTGACCTTGGGGACCTGCAGTCTCTATAGCGTATGTCGCACAAACGGCGCCGAGCTGTGCACAGGCCTTGAGCGGCCAGTCTCGGGCATAGCCGTACAAAAATCCTGCCCGGTAGGCGTCGCCCGCGCCGGTAGGGTCGGCGACCTGCTTGGGTTTGGCAACGCCAACCGGTATGGCTTGCTTGACCTTGGCACCTTCAACGATCGAGCCTTCTTTGCCAAAAGTGGTAACGACTACCGGCACGGTGGACTTAATTTCATCGGCGTTCAAGCCCGTTTTTTGGCAGAGCGCCGCCAGCTCGTAGTCGTTGAGGATGAGTATTTCGGCTGCTTCGACACCTTCGCGCATATCCGCGCCCGGCAGGTTGCTGATTTGCTGGCCAATGTCGTAGCAGAGGCGGAGTTTCCACTTTTTGCACTCCTGCACCTGGCGCTTCATGGCCTTGGGGTCGTGCGGTGACACTACGGCGATAGGATTTTTGTCTTTCCATGGCTCAAACGTTAGTGAGTCGCTGTCAAACATGGCGCCGGGGTAAAAGCCGCCGACCTGGTTCTGAGTAGCGTCGGTAATGACGTTAAATGACGCCGTTGGCAGGTCGCTTTCGTGCACATGGGTGATATCTACGCCCAGCTTGGCCAGCTGCTCCATGTACAAAAGCCCGTCTTTGCCCACCGAGCCGATGAGATACGGCTTTTCGCCAAGCAGCGCCAGCGTATAGCAGATGTTGGCGGCCACACCGCCGTAGACGTCGTGCATCTCATCCAGAAAGATCGAGATGGACAGCGAGTCCAACTTTTCCAAGTTAATGTAGTCGCGGTACCGGCCGCTAAAGCTCATAATGCGGTCGATGGCGATCGACCCGGATATAAGAATCGGTATTGGCACGCAATTATCGTAACAGCTAAAGGTATCGTGATACAACATCGCTGTTTGCACGAAGGAATGTTTCGTAGTATAATTACCTCTGTTATTAACTAAACCTGCGTGTGGGGTTCTAGCCCATATGCTCCCGCAAGGGGTCCAAAGGAGGAATGATGGGAAAGACGAACCAATACGAAATTGCGGTTCTCTACCACCCGGGTCTGGAGATTGACCTGGAAAAGGGTAGCAGCAAGGTCGAGAAGATCTTTACCGATAACGGCGGTAAGATTACAAACGTCGACAACTGGGGCAAGCGCAAGCTGGCTTACCCGATCAAAAAGAACGAGTCGGCCGTGTACGTCATCTACACCATAGAGATGCCTGCCGAGAACGTGAAGAAAGTAGAAAGCACTTTGAACATCACCGATGAGGTGATTCGCTTCTTGATCACCAAGCCGGATCTCAAGGCCATCGCCAAGGCCGAGGCTATGAAAGCTGCCAAGGCCAAGAAGGCTGCCGAGCGCGGTGAAAACGGCGACGAGAAGACTGAGGAATAGATAATCGAGAATCTGGCCTCGCGAGGGCCGGGTTCGCCCAAAAGGAGGGGAATATGGCAAAGGGATTTAATAAAGTTATCCTGATGGGTAACTTGACGCGCGACCCAGAGGTTCGCACAACTCCTAGTGGCCAAAGCGTCGCCAGCTTCAGCCTGGCAGTCAACCGCACCTGGCGCGGTGCTGACGGCGAGCAGCACGAGAGCGTGAGCTACATCGACTGTGTCGCCTGGGGGAAAACAGGTGAAATCATTGCCCAGTACACACAAAAGGGCCGCCCGCTACTGGTCAGCGGCCGCCTGGAGCAGCGCAGCTGGGAACAAGACGGCCAGAAGCGCAGCAAACTCGAGGTGATTGTCGAAGACTTTAACTTTGTTGGCAGCGCCCAGGGTGGAGCGGGTGCTCCGGCCGACAGTGGCAGCTCTAGCACATCGGGCAAGCAGCAAGATGACGTTGTCGAAGATATCGGCGACGAGCCAATCAACCTCGACGACATTCCATTTTAGCGGCTTCGCCTTATGAGACACCCCTTCGGGGCTTCTCATCGCGCGGGGCGCCGGAGTGAATCCGTCGCTCCGGCTGCTCTTCCCGAACAACGGCTATAATTTTAAGAATTGTTGAAATAGGAGGCTTAAGGAGACATGGCAAAGATTTTTAAACCCAAGACTGATGTACCATACTTTGACTACAAGGATGTAAAGACCTTGCAGCGCTACATTAATGCGTTCGGCCAGATCGAAAGCCGCAAGAAGACTGGTCTGACCGAAAGCCAGCAGCGCCAGCTAGCCCGCGCCATCAAGCGCGCCCGCCACATTGCGCTGTTGCCGTTCGTTGCTAACGGCTAAAGGCAAGGGGACGTATAGGGGTGGATGAGGTATCACCGTTTAAGCTGGCAGCAGACATTAACGGACGCATTGCGCAGTTCCTCTCTAGCGTAGACGTGGGCAGCCTGCCGCATGACCAGCGGCAAACGCTGGCGACCCTCAAAAATCAGGCGACCGACATCCGGCTCGAGGTCCGCGATTACGGTATGGCCGAGACGCACGCCGAGCAGGAGCGGATTGCAAAAGCTATCGCCGAGCGTGTCGAAGCGGCGCAGGCGACAATCCTGAAGGTAAGCGAATATAATTTGCTGGGAGCAGCTGACGTCGCGCAACTATCAGCACAGCTCGACCAGCTAAAAGCGGTTCTATAGGGAGAGTTAATCGATGGCATTAAGCA
>CALKHY010000136.1 GCA_937988795.1 uncultured Candidatus Saccharibacteria bacterium | reverse complement strand
CGCCATCGACCGCCGGCTGCCGCATACAGAAATCGGCGATTACCTGGCAATCCATACGGTTGGCGCGCACGGGCATGCCATGGGCTTTAACTATAATGGCAAGCTGCGTTCCGCGGAGCTGCTGCTTGAGTCCGGTGGCACTGTCCGGCTTATCCGGCGTGCCGAAACACTGAATGATTTGTTTGCAACGCTGCAAGTTGGCGAAGCAGCCGAGTAATTATTCCCCGAGGTTTCATGGTAGACTAACTGCATGCAGCGGATTCCAGTTGAGTCTTCGGATATTGTTTCGATTGGGTACGACCCAAAAACGCGCATACTCGAGGTTGAGTTTAAGGAAAACCGCGTGTACCAGTATTTCGATGTCGAGCAGCGCGTGTATGATCTTTTCCTGAAGGCTGATTCGTATGGCGAGTATTTTTACGCCCACATCAACAAACATTATCGATACGAGCGGGTGAACGAAGAAAAAGCACCGGCGTGGCAAACACTGGCGTTAGTCACCGGCAATGAACACAAGTTCTACGACGCGCAGGCGGTTTTGCAGGAGTTTGGTATTGAGCTTGAACAACTGGATTTGCCGGTAGACGAAATCCAGGGGTTCGACACCGAAAAAATAGCCGTACATAAAGCAAAAGAGGCGTATCGTCTGGCCAAGCGTCCAGTTATTGTACAGGATACATTTTGGAATATTTTGGCACTTCGAGGTTTTCCGGGTGCATATATGCGATACGTCTCCGACTGGTTCCGCGCCGAAGATTTTCTGGCGCTTATGGCGGGCAAAACTGACAGGACGGTTATCCGGACGCATACCGTTGTATACTATGACGGCAAGAGATCAAAGGCATTCTCCAAGGATTTTTACGGAACGATCGCCCAAGAGGCTAGAGGCAACAGCCGCTACAGTATCGACAGGGTTGTTATCAATGCCGGCCAGACGAAGACCTTGGCCGAAATCAGGGAAGGGTCGGGCGTCTCCAGCATCGATCCTAAGGACAGCGTGTGGTACGAGTTTGCCAGGTGGTACAGCCTGCAGCGCAAACTTGGCAAGGTGTAAAACCTCATAGTCTCAAACACCCAAAAGAAGTAAGCTGGGTGGATAGGTAAACGAGGTGCGGGCCTATGAGAATGAACTTTATAGACATTTTGGCGTACCTGCTTGTCATTATTGGCGGCATTAACTGGGGATTGGTCGGCTTCTTCGATTACAATCTGGTTGACCAGATCTTTGGTGCGCAATCTCTGGCATCCCGGATAATTTACGGCGCGGTCGGTTTGTCGGCGCTCTATCTCCTGTTCACGTTTATGCGAGTAAACCGTGAGCGTTAATAGCTCCAGGTCGGCTATACTGAGTATGTGGGATTCCTTGACACCCTTTGGCATCGTCTGCTCGGCCGGCCGTACCGCCTTGATTTTATCGAGGCCGGGTACGGCCGGCAGGCAGTGGTTTTGCTGCACGGTCTGGCGGCAAGCAAGGACGTTTGGCGGCGGCTGATCGAGGAGCTTCCGCCTGATCGTTGGCGAATCATCGCTCCGGATCTTCTTGGTTTTGGCATGTCGCCCAAACCGCAGTGGGGCAAGTATACTGTTCAGGAGCACGCCCGCATGGTGCTGGCGCTGTTAAAGCGACAGCGTATAGACGGCCCGGTCCATTTTGTCGGACATTCCATGGGCTGTTTGGTTGCGGCGCACCTGGCGGCCACTAGGCCCAAGCTGGTTAAGCGTCTTATATTATATGAACCGCCGCTTCTGGGAGAGGTGCCGGATTTTCCGGGGCATGGTAAGCGCAGTGCGCGCTACAGGGCGCTGTTTGAATACATTGCGTCGCACCCGGAACTGGCGCATGTCGAGAATAGGCTCATGTGGCGCATGGCACGCAAACTATCCGGCCTGCATCTGAGCAAGGAAGAGTGGTATCCCTTCGAGCAGAGTTTGCGCAACACCATTTTGGAGCAGCGAACGTATTACGAACTAAAAGGCATGACAATACCGACAGACATTGTGTACGGCCGGCTCGATTTTGTCGTCATCCGTCAAGGAGTGCGGGAGATGTTTCATGCCAATAAAAACATTAAGTTGCACCTGGTCACAGATATGCACGGTATCTCGGCGCGTTCCGCCCGGTATCTGGCCAACCTCTTAAAGGGGAGCGCAAAAAAGCGCGGTGTCAACACAAGTCTCAACAGACACTAAAACACAACATTTGTAACATTGAATATCTGCCCCTGGCGCGGTATAGTCGTGGCTAATAGTGGGCGATTGTTACATAATCATTGGCCGGTAGCAGGGTCATTGAGAGGGTATATGCATAAGATGGACTTGCTTGAGGAAGCCCGGGCGGTGTTGGCAAAAAATGATATGGGGGAGGGGTGGACGCGCCCGACGTCGATCAGTCTATATCCGCACCAGTGGTTGTGGGACAGCTTTTTTATTGCGATCGGCCTAAGGCACTATGATGTTAAGCGGGCAATGGCGGAGGTCAGGTCGCCATTCCGCGCCCAGTGGAAAAACGGCATGGTGCCGCACATTATTTTTTCGGACGCTAAAGGCTATCATGCTGGACCAGAAAGGTGGAAGAGCAGTAAAACGAGCCTGAATGCACCGCGCGATATTGAAACCACTGGCATCACGCAGCCGCCAATGGCTGCCGAGGCTACAGTGCGTATTGGCGAATTGTTAACGCCAAGAGAGCGCCGAAAATGGTACCGGGAAATGTATCCCAAAATCCTGGCCTGGCACGAATGGTTTTACCGCGAGCGCGACCCGGATGGCGATGGGTTGGTCGTAGTGGTGCATTCCTGGGAAACAGGTATGGACAATACGCCGCCGTGGATGGAAATCGTACACAAGTACGCCATGCCGTTCTGGGCGCGCCTGGCTGCCGCCGCCGGCCTTGATAAGGTCCTGGAGCGTTTTCGGAAAGATACGGCGGCCGTGCCGGCAGATGAGCGTATATCGACAGTCGATTTACATGCTGTTTATAGCCATATCCGCAGCCTGCGTCGCCTGAAGTACGACAGTGTGGCGATAATGGCCAAACACCGACTGCAAATCGATAGCCTCATCATAAACTGCATTTTGATGCGGGCGAATAAACATTTAGCGGCAATTGCAGCAGAACTAGGTGAAGAATTGCCAGATATCATCCAGTGCGCCATGGAGCGCGCCCCGCAAGCACTAGAGAGCCTGTGGGACGAAGAGACCGGACAGTATTATCCCCGCAACCATGTAACGGGTGAGCTTGTGAAGGTGTCGAGTGTTGCCACCTTTTTGTCGCTCTACGCCCAGAAGCTGCCGAAAGAGAGAGTAAAAGCCCTGCTTAAACACCTACATAACCCCGAAACATTCGGTGCCGAATATCCCATCCCTAGCGCACCCCTCAATTCGCCATACTTTAAGCCACACTGCTACTGGCAGGGGCCAACCTGGGTGAATACCAACTGGATGGTTGCCGACGGCCTGGAGCGCAATGGGCAGAAGCGCGAGGCTCATCTTTTGCGCCAAAAGACGCTTGGGATGGTAGCAAAGGGCGGCATGTATGAGTATTTCTCGCCGACAGACGGCAGTCCGGCGGGTGCTCCGTCATTCTCCTGGACGGCAGCCCTCACCATCGATCTCCTGCACTCACATTCGTTATAAAAAAGAGCCCCCGAAGGGGCTCTTGAATGTTCTATGACAACCTAGAAGCGGTTCTGGCGAGACTTCAGGCGAAGCAGGTTGCCGAGGTAGCCGAGGATGGTAACGGCACCGGCACCCATAATGGCGCCTGCCGGACCGGTCGTAGGCAGCACTTCCGGTTCTTTCGGCTCTTCTTTCGGCGGCACCGGCTTGGACGGAGCCTTGACCTTGATGACGGCTGGGTCGCAGTCCTTGCGTGGCGCGTCCTTGACCTTGCTGTTACCGCTTACGCAGGCCTCGTTGCGAATAACATCGCCGTTCTTTTTGCTCGTTACCCTGAGTTTGTACTCTTTAGTAACCTTGTCGCCCGGCTTCAGGACGCCAAGGTCCTCGACAATCTGGCGCTTGGCCGGGTTGTCTACCAGCTCAACGCCCTCGGGCAGGTTGTCGGTCATCTTGGTAAAGTGGAGGTCGTTGTATTCATTTTTAGCCGGCTTAGCCGGGTTTTCGACGACAATGGTGTAGACAATAATGTCGCCCGGCTTAACCTTGACGGCCTTGGACGCGTCGTTGGCGTCTTCTTTTTGGCCGCCCTCTGTTACATTCGTAACGTACTTAGTGATCTTAATCTCTGGGTGCCATGCAAACGCAGGTGCAGTAACACCCACCGCCAGCATAACACCGGCAACGCCTGAAGCAAGACCAAGCTTAAGATGCTTCATCTGATTCACTCCTCTCAAAACCCTCATAAACGGAGGATGGCTGTAATTATATACTAATATTATTGTAAAGTCAATATTTCTTAAGCTTAAAATCGGGTTTCTGGCCTAGACTTGGCCCATAGCATCTCAAAGAAGGCGCGCTGGGCGTCAGCAATGTCTTTATTATAGATTTCCAGTCCAAAGACATCATTGTCTTTCCACTGGTAATATACGACCACATCGTCGTAGACATCAGAAAGGTGCGTAATCTTAAAGACGGAGTCGGGCAGATAATGGTACGCCATATTCTTGACGCGCCGGTCGGTGCCGACAGTGTTTTTGCCGGCCTGCCAGCTCTCCACAAACTCATCATTGAGTAAAATCCGTGCCTGTAGTCCGCGCGCCTCAAACTCATCTGTCCAGCGCTCCATAAATGTTTTGCCAGTTACCTCTTCGAGTATCCGGTTAGCATAGCCTACTATCTCGTTTTTTGCACGCAGTTCATTCCATAACATTTGGCGCACACCCTCTTTGCCGCTGTAAAACTGCGCGCGTGTTGTCGGGCTGGAGAGACTGTTGCGAGCCAATACCTGCTGGATAAGGCCTAGTTCATCCTGTAGGCTACGCAATTCCTGCTCTTTTTGAGTAATAAGGATATTGAGATTGGCAATGGGAGCGGCCTTAATAATGGTCCTTTTATGCCGCGTTTCGACTTCTATGAGATGGCTAGAGAGCAGGTGGTCAATCAGGCGGTAGATACGAGTGCGCTCTACTTTGGAGTTGCGTGATAGTTCAGAGATGGTCTGCGGGCCGTGGGTATGCAGAGCAAGGTAGATATCGGCAACCTCCGGCTCTAGGCCGAGCTTGGCAAAGTAGGATCGTATAGCAGCCACGTCCGTTAGCATAAGCGTAGTATAGCAGAGTTGTGCACTATTTGCACAACAGTTTTACACAAGCTTGCCACAAGTTTTAGCATAACTGTGCGATGAAATGCACACAATTACCCGGAAGTACAAGAGTTGTCCGGACATTTTAGATGCATAGCTTGCGATTAGAGGACCGCGGGGTTGGGATTATTACTCTTTGAGTGCGGGCAGGTTGGTATACTACAAATGTATGAAGAAGCTAGAGAAGGCACTATTCGCGGCAGGATGCTTCTGGGGGGTGCAGTATTACTTTGACCAAGTGTCTGGAGTGGTGAAGACGACGGTGGGGTATACCGGCGGCCATACCGAAAATCCGACTTACGACGATGTCTGCACTGGAGCGACCGGCCATGCCGAAGCGGCGCTCATTGAGTTTGATCCGGATAAGGTGAATTATGAGACGCTTCTAAAGCATTTCTTTCGCATGCACGACCCGACGCAGCTCAACCGCCAGGGACCGGATGTCGGGGACCAGTACCGCTCGGCCATTTTTTACTTCGACCAAGAGCAGCGCAGAGACGCCATTCAAATCCGCAATAAGGTACAGAAAGAGAAGGACAAGCCGGTTGTTACTCAAATAGAGCCGGCCGGCAAGTTCTACGAAGCTGAACCTTATCACCAAAAATTCACTGAGCGTACCGGTATTGGTATGTGTCACGTTCCATACGTTCCTGTTAAATAGGTATTGGCTGCAATTCGGTATACGGCAGACGCTAGAGGTGCTATAGTTTTGAGTATGACAGCAAAAACAACTACGAGGGAATCTTCCCGAAAAACAAAAAATCAAAGTAAAAAAAGTGCGACTGCGACCAAATCGACAGCAGTCAAGGTATCGGTTCCCGCCACCCGAAACACGGAAGAGCAGAAGCGTGGACTCAGGAATCTAAGTCTGCGGCTTGGCGCTGTCCTGCTTGTACTGGCTATTGCGATTGTTATAGCCGGTAATTCGTCTACGGTGCCGCTAACGACGCAATATCTGGCCAAAGATGTGCTTGCCACTGAGGCTGCCGGCGGCAAGGAAGTGCTGGCTACGGCCACGCGCCACCTTGCCGATATTAACGTGTCGTGGTTGGTGGCGAAGTTTTTGGTTGTTTTTGCGGCGTTGTTTATTCTATTGCCGACTGTGTGGCGCAAGCACTACGAGGCGTGGCTGGACCAAGGCGTCAACAAGTTGCGTTGGGTTGGCTTTGGTTTGGGCGCCGGAGTGGCGGCGGCAATTATCACAGCACTGAGCGGTATATCTGATATTGGATACCTGCTGTTGATTTTCGCGTCATTAGCCATATTGGGATCGCTTGCGACAGTAGTTGACCTGATTGGACCGGGGCGCAAACTGCGCAAATATGTGGCAATTGCTGCGCTTGGCGCGGCCGCGTTGCCTGTCGTTGTCATAGCTCTGACCTTGGGCGGAACCATTGTGTATGGCGGCAATTTGCCGGCCTACATGTATTTCATATACGGTAGTATGCTGTTGTTTACAGTTGCCTTTGCGCTGGCTTACTTCCTCCGGCTAAGGCGGCGGGGCAGATGGGCGGACAGCCTGTTTGCCGAGCGGGGATTTATGCTGCTTGGTTTTACTGCCGCAGTCATATTGGCACTTCAGATCTTTGCGGGAGCACTGCAGGCTTAGGTAATGGCGAATGTAATTTTTGATTTCGATGGCACGCTGGCGGATACATTTCCGCTCGTGGTGGATGTGTCGTACAAATTGGCGCCTGGGACCCGGCGGTTGCCATCGCGGAAGATTAATCGGCTTCGGGAGCTGCCGCTTTTGACTGCCATGCGCCGACTGGGGATCGCGTACTGGTATATGCCGATACTCATGCTTTTTGTTCGGCGCCGCATGACGCCGCGCATGACAGAAGTTGCGCCATGCGAGGGCGTTGTGCCCATGCTGCGCGCACTGCAGGATGCGGGGCATCGTATGTACATATTGACTTCGAACTATAAAGAAAACGTGCAGATTTTTCTGAAGCATCATCGTATGGAGCGGTTTTTTGGCGAGGTGGCTACGGTCTACTACGCCAGCACTGCCGTTAAAACACGGGCGCTTAAAAAAATGCTGCGCCGCAACATGATGAAATCGTCAGAAACTTATTATGTTGGCAATGAAGCGTTAGATGTCGAAGCAGCCGACCGGGCAGGGATAAAAGGCATCGCCACAACCTGGGGTGGGTTTAACCAGGAGGAACTTCGCAAGGCCAAGCCGTTTGCTATCATCGACAAGCCGATGGATCTGGTGAGTCTGCTACAATAGTCCTTACGATGAATTACTGGAGGGAGCGGTCAATTCCGTATAAGCCGGGACAGAAAACTGCGTATAAAGTCAGCCGCAGCAAGATCGAGCTGTTTATGCAGTGTCCGCGCTGCTTCTGGCTGGACGTGCGCATGAAGATCAAGCGTCCTGACAGTCCGCCGTTCTCCCTCAACAAAGCCGTTGATGAGCTGTTCAAAAAAGAGTTCGATACCTACCGCAAAAAAGGCGAGCCGCATCCGCTGATGGTGGAGTTTGGCGTGCCCGCCGTGCCATTCACGCACGACGATTTGGACAAGTGGCGCGAAACGTTCGTCGGCATCCAGTATCTGCACGAGCCGACCAATCTGATGAT
>CALKHY010000135.1 GCA_937988795.1 uncultured Candidatus Saccharibacteria bacterium | reverse complement strand
ACCTGAATGTGCCGCTTCCGGCAGGGGCGCCATTGCCAACATCCGGCCCCAACATTCCGGAGCCGGTCGGTCCGCCGCCTCCCGTGCCGCCGCCAATGATACCGGGCCAGTAATCTGCCCATCTGCTATGCTACGTACATGGACGGCATCTTGTTAGTAGATAAACCAGCCGGCTGGACGAGCTTTGACGTAGTCAACAAAGTGCGCCGCATCATCGAGACGTCAGGGCTGAACACGACAGGCAAAAAACGGTTTCCGGTTGGCCACACCGGCACGCTCGACCCCTTGGCCACCGGTCTTTTGGTGTTGATGCTCGGCAACTACACCAAAAAGGTGCCGGAGTACACCAAACTCGACAAAACCTACGAAGTCACCGTGCGCCTCGGCCAAACCAGCACTACTGGTGATGAAGAGGGTGAGAAGACTGATGTGTCCGATCGGGTGCCGACCGAAGATGAAATCCGTGCCGCGCTGAAGCACTTCAAAGGCGACATTCTGCAAACGCCGCCCGCTTTTTCGGCCATAAAAATAAACGGCCAGCGCGCCTACAAACTGGCGCGGAAAGGGGAAGTGCCTCAGCTCGAACCCCGTCCGGTGCACATCGAAAGCAATGTTTTAACGAAGTACGAATACCCGTACGTCTACTTCACCTCACACGTCTCTAGCGGCACGTACATCCGCTCCCTGGTAGAAGACATCGGCAAACATCTCGGCACCGGTGCCTACATGTCCGCCCTCCGTCGCACCAGAGTTGGTCAGTTTACCCTTGATAAAGCTGTTGCCGTAGATCAATTAACGCCAGAGACGCTTGCGAAAGCCGTTTTAATCTGATACAATCACAGGAGTATGATTTCAAGTGAGAAGAAGCAGGCGGTCGTGAAGGACCTGCAAAAGAACGAACACGACACTGGCAGCGCTCGCGTTCAGGTCGGTATCTTGACCGAGCGTATTAAGGAGTTGACCGAGCACCTGAAGGCCAACAAGAAGGACTTTGCCGCCCGTCGCGGCTTGCTCCAGCTGGTCGGTAAGCGCAAGCGTCATCTGCAGTACATTGCCAAGAAGAATCCGAACGAGTATCTTGAGCTCATCAAGAAGCTTGGCATCCGCCGCTAGTGCATAAACTGCTGGCCCCGACCAGTCGGGGCCTCAAGCTTGTGCACATTAAGCTAGCCGGATTGGTGTGTAGCGGGCAGAGCACAGATATATGCCGCCGCATTAGCACAAGGGACGAGGCGTATATTTGAACCGTGCCCGTTACGCTCCTGGCAGAGAAAGGTCTGAAGAAGTGGGACAGACAATCAACCCTTTCGGAAAACAAATAATAACAGTAGAAACTGAATTCTGCGGCCGCAAGCTGAGTTTAGAGGTCAACCGCGTCGGCTTCCGCACCAGTGCGAGCGTCATTGCCCGCTACGGCGACACCGTTGTGCTGGGCACCGCCATGGTGAGCGACAAGCCGGTGACCGGTTTCGACTACTTTCCATTAAGCATCGACTACGAAGAGAAGTTTTATGCCGCTGGTAAGATTAGCGGCAGCCGTTTCATTAAGCGTGAGGGCAAGCCGAGCGACGAGGCGGTCCTGATCGGCCGCCTGATCGACCGCCCGATCCGCCCGCTTTGGCCCAAGGGCTACCGGCACGAGGTGCAGGGCATTGCGAGCGTGCTCAGCAGCGATCCAGCGTTCCGCCCGGACGTCATCGCCATGATTGCCGTGAGCGCTGCACTTATGTTGACTGGTGCGCCGTTTGACGGTCCTGTCGCCGGCGTGCGTGTGGGCCTAAAAGACGGCAAGCCGACCGCGTTCCTGTCGCTGGAGGAGATGGCCGCCAACGACCTCGACCTCGTCGTGGCCGGCACCGAGGATGCTATCATGATGGTCGAAGCTGGCGCCAGAGAAGTCAGTGAAGAAGTGATTGTCGAGGCTATGGAGTGGGCGCTTAAGGCCATCCAGCCGGCTATCAAGCTCCAAAAGGAACTGGTTGAGAAAGTTGGCGTAACCCCTCAGGAATACGAGCTTTCCCTGCCGGACGAGAACATTCAGAAAGAAGTTGATGCTTTCCTGGACGGCAAGATGGGCGAGAAACTCCGCGCCCCGCTGCCGGAACGCCACGAGCGCATGCACAAGCTTCGCGAAGACCTGATGAACCACTTCGCCGAGAAATACGGCGATGAATGGGATGAGGTCAAGCAGCAGTACGACGACGCCTTTGCCAATGCCGTAAACCGCGATGTCCGCAAGGGTATTCTCGAAGATGGCGTGCGCCCCGATGGTCGCGGCTTTACCGAAATACGCCCGCTTTCCAGCGAAGTCGGCTTCCTGCCGCGCGCCCACGGTTCGGCGTTGTTTACCCGTGGGTTAACCCAGGGCATGAACATCGTGACCCTCGCACCGCTCTCCTACGCGCAGTTGGTCGACACCATGGAGAGAAGCGAAGAGAAGCGCTACATGCACCACTACAACGCACCTGGCTACACCGTTGGTGAAATCAAGCGCCTCGGCAGCCCTGGCCGCCGCGAGATCGGCCACTCGGCCCTTGCTGAGCGCGCACTCCTGCCCGTGTTGCCGAGTGAAGAGGAGTTCCCGTACGCCATTCGTTCCGTAACCGAAATCATGAGTCAGAACGGTTCGACCTCCATGGCCGCTACCTGCTCCAGCTGTCTGGCGCTCATGGATGCCGGCGTACCGATCAAGGCGCCGGTGAGCGGTATTGCCATGGGTCTCATGAAAGAGGGCGACAAGGTTGTTATCTTAAGCGACATTGCCGACGCCGAAGACTTTGCAGGCGACATGGACTTCAAGACCGCTGGTACTGCCAAGGGTATCACCGCACTCCAGATGGACATGAAAGTCCACGGCCTGTCGGTTGACATCCTGAAAAAAGCACTCATGCAGGGTAAAGAAGGCCGCGCCGTTATCCTCGAGCACATGCTGCAGACTTTGGCTGAGCCGCGCAAGGAACTCAGCCCGTACGCGCCGCGCGTCGAGTCTATTAAGATTAATCCAGACAAGATCCGCGAAGTCATCGGCAAAGGCGGCGAAGTCATCCAGAAGATTACTGCCGAAACCGGTGCCGAGATCGATATCCGCGACGACGGCACGGTCATGATCGCCAGCCCGGACAAGAGTAGCATCGATAAGGCCAAGGAGTGGATCTTAAGCATCGCCGAAGAACCGGAAGTCGGTAAGATCTACTTCGACAAGCCGGTGGTGGGCATTACCGATTTCGGTGCATTCGTCCAGATCCTGCCGGGCAAGGACGGCCTGGTGCACGTGTCCGAAATGCGCGAGGGCCGCGTCAACAAGCCGAGTGACGTCGTGAAAGAAGGCGACAAGGTAACTGTTAAGCTAGTTGCCATTGACGATAGGGGGAGGCTGCAGCTGAGCATGCGAGCAGCTGCAAGAGAATTGAAAGATGGAAAAGCCAAAGCAGAGCAAGCTAAGTAAGCTGTTTGAAAACCGGATTTTCAGGATCGTTTTCGGTCTTGTCGGCTTGGTACTGGCTTACATCTTCGCCAGTTTTGCCATCGATAGCGGTCGCCTGTTCGAATACGCCATCGCCCTGATTCTGATGATCATTGGCGTGCGTGAACTCGCGGGCGGCATCTTTAACAAACGGAGATGAACGACAAGCAAGCAAGGCTTGACCAAATTGCGGCAGAGATTGTGAAGAGCAATGTCTGCCCAGATTTGGCCAAGACAGCCAAGCACCTTGTGCCAGGTGAGGGCAATCCGGACGCCGACATCATGTTTGTCGGCGAGGCGCCCGGAAAGAAAGAGGACGAAACCGGCAGGCCGTTTGTTGGGGCGGCCGGGAGGTTTCTGGACGAACTGCTTTTAAGCATCGGACTCCG
>CALKHY010000134.1 GCA_937988795.1 uncultured Candidatus Saccharibacteria bacterium | reverse complement strand
GATTCGGCATCCTGCCCAGACCCTGCATGCGGCCCTGCGGATCGGGTTCGCACACCCACTCCACGCCGTCGATGGTGTAGCGGATGCCGTCGTGCCAGTAGCCGTCCTCGGCTCGGGTGATCTCGGCCTCCATGGTGCGTGCCGACGTCACCACCCCGGTGCTGTCGGCGGTCACGGCGACGTGGAAGTCGCGTTGGCCGTAAAGGAAATGGCCGACCTCGCAGTACCCGTCGCGGTAGTAGTTCGCCCACGAGTACCAGGTGAGGTATTCCGCGTCGTGCAGCGGATCCTTGTGCACGTAGAGCTGGCCGCCCGGCGGCATCCAGGCCTCCTCCCAGAACAGGAACCCGCGGGCCTTCTTGCCCATCAGGATGCCGTCCACCAGCCAGGTGTGGCTCAGGTACAGCAGCGACGACGTCGGGCCGGGCAGATACCACTGCAGCGGCGGCACCACCAGGGGCCCGCCGGTCAGCTCGATGACGTCCTGCTCGACGTAGCAGAACTCGTTCGCCGAGAGCACCAGCCGCATCGGGCGTCCGTCGGCGCCCGGCCGCGACGCGAACTCCACGCCGGTGTCCCCGTACGGGCGGCGCTCGATCTCGGTGCTCTCCACCGCGCCGCGCGGCTCACGGCGCAGCTGCAGCTGACCCTCGGGCGTCCCGGTGGAGACCACCAGCAGCTTTGCGGGCAGCGACAGGCCCTTGCCGACCGGCGCCCCGGGCGGGGCGATCCGGCGCATCACCGAGTACAGCTCGCCGTCCTCGTCACGCAACGTGCCCCAGACGTAGCCGGCCTCCCGCTGCAGGCCCAGCATCGGCTCGTCGGACAACAGCTCGGCGGGGTCGAAATGCCGGCCGGACGCCAGCGCGGCGCAGTTGAAGCTGCCGGTCGGGGAGAGCGCGGCGGTGTCCCACCGGGGTGCGGCCGTGGTCATCTGGTGTGTCTCCTGTTCTCTCGGCGAATCCTGTTGAGGCTGTAGTCAGATGGCACCCTGCTCGCGCAGGGAGGTGATCTCCTCCGGTGTCTTGTGCAGCACCTCGGCGAGGATCTCGTCGGTGTGCTGACCCAGCAGTGGGGGCGGGGTGCAGGGCGCGGTGCGGCACACCGGGTTGGCGATCACATCGATCGGCCCCGCTGTCGGGTGGTGTACCGACCGCCGCAGCCCGCGGTGTCGCACCTGCGGGTTGTCGAACACCTCGGGCATCGAGTTGACCGGGCTGACCGGAACGTCCTCGGCCTCCAGCGCGGCGATCCACTCCGCGGCCGGACGCTGCCGGAAGATGTCCTCGAGGGTCCGCAGCACCAGGTCGCGGTTGGCGATGCGGGCCGACACCGTGGCGAACCGCGGATCGACGGCCAGTTCGGGCCGGCCGATCGCCTTGGTCAGCCCGGCCCATTGCCGGGGCGTGCTGGCCACCAGGAAGATGTCGGCGTCGGCGCAGCGGAAGACGAAGACGCGCAGGTCCACCCCGATCTGGTTGGCGGCCAGGGCGTCGTAAAAGGCGATTTCGTCGGCTGACAGTCCTAATTCCTTGGCTTCTTTGTGGCTATCACGGATTTGGCGGGCAATTTCTATTAATTCTTCGATTACTTGCGCTGCCTCAATGCTCTTATTCTTGTACCGCTGCAATGCTTGCTGGATCATTTCGGAGAACGTCCTGGCTTTAACGACATTTTGTGAGAAGCGCGTTTTTATCTCGTCGTTTAACAATTTCTGCAGGGCTTCGACAGCCAGGTTGCGCCGCTCCATGCCGCGGATTTCGGCCAAAAAGTCATCGCTCAAGATCGATATATTGGGGCTTTCCAGTCCGGCTGCCTGAAACACATCTACTACGCCGGCCAGCGCGATTGATTTATCGACAATTTGGCGGATGGCGGAGTTGTAGTCTTCGGCGCTCATCCCTTTCTTTTCGCTCAGTTTGGCCAGTCGTGCTTTGACGGCTTGGAAGAAGGCGACGTGCTCGCGGATAGCCAGTGCGTCCGGATGCGGAACGCTCAGGGCAAAGGCTTTGGTGAGCTCCAGCACGTGCTGGCGCAGACGCTCTTCGCCCCTATCGAGTGACAAGATGTATTCTTGGGCGTCCAGCAGAATTTGCATTTGCTTGTTGGTATCGGCAGTAAAGTAGCGCTTGTAGTCAAAGCTGTTAAACAGGCTTTCCAGTATCTCGAACTTTTCTTGCATAACCGCGACTGCGTCCGCCTGGTCCAGGACTGGGCTGCCTTTGCCACCGCTTGTGGTGTAGGTTTCGAGTGCTTCACGGAGCGCACCGGCAACGCCCAGATAGTCCACAACCAAGCCGCTGGGCTTGTCTTTGTATACGCGGTTGACGCGGGCGATGGCCTGCATTAGGTTGTGGCCTTTCATAGGTTTGTCCAAGTACATGGTATGCATACTTGGCACGTCAAAGCCGGTTAGCCACATGTCGCAGACAATCACTAGCTTGAGTGAAGAGTCGCTTTGCTTCATGCGTTCGGCCAGGCGGGCGCGGCGCACTTTGTTGCGGATGTGCTTTTGCCATTCTGGCGGATCGCTGGCAGAGCCGGTCATTACAACTTTTATGACGCCTTCGTCGTCGCTTTCATGCCGCCATTCCGGACGGATTTTGATAATTGCGTTATACAGATCAACAGCAATCCGGCGGCTCATAACAACAATCATGGCCTTGCCGTCGAGCACAAAATCGCGTTCCTCGAAGTGCTCTACAATGTCTTTGGCCAAACGTTCAATGCGCTTTTGGCTGCCAACAATTGCTTCTAATTGGGCGTTGCGCTTCTTATACTCTTCTTGCTTGTTTTGCTCCTCGGCCTCTAGTAGTTCGTCGATTTCTTTGTCGATTTGCTGGCGTCTGCTTTCGTCAATATCTAGTTCAATCAAT
>CALKHY010000133.1 GCA_937988795.1 uncultured Candidatus Saccharibacteria bacterium | reverse complement strand
AACCAGATCAGTAAGAGCAGCTGTTACTACGTGCATATTATTTGTCGTAGCCCAAGTGATTTTGTCGTTGTACGTGCCAAGCGGGTTCGCTAATGGTTCAATTCGACATATATTCACGTTAACGGTTTTGTTGGGCTTGGGTTTGTGGACTTTGCGCAAAACATCGCGGCAGAATCCTAGATGGCTTGTATTAACGGTTGTCTCTTACGCACTAGCAATATTTTTCAGGGCGAGCGATCAAGCGCTATGCGATGTTGTGCAAACGGGCGTGCATTTCTTGTGGCATGTTTTCGCCGCTAGCACTGGATTCTCCGCAACCTTGTTTTTGATACAGCTTTGTAGGATAGTTAAGCCATGAAGAACGCTATTTTAGTTCCAGGGAGACCGGACGAGTGGGAGTATTATGGTTCTAGAGAACGGGTTCTAGAGAACGTTCTAGAGAACGGTTCTCTAGAGCAACCGCGACACCGCGGAGCAAATAAGGGTGCAGGTGTCTGAGCTTTCGCTTTGATATGGGTGAGGAAGAGATAAGGACAAGGCTTGATACTGTAATTTTTCTGGTCGTTGCTTCGACCTCTAGAATAAATTACCTACTTCAGATTCTTGACCTCTTTGAAGATAAAAATCGGATTGTTTTGAGACTTGTGGGGTTTTACAACATGGCCGTGAGAGATTTTGGTTCGGCGGCTATCATATCCACTAGGGCTCTACACGAAAAACGGGGCGACACGCACAATCTACATACGCTAATAGAGGTAATAAAGAATAGTACTATCCCTAACGAGAAAAGAGTTGAGCTGGAGCCGATCTTGGCTGAGCTCGCACAGCTTGCCGAAGAAAAGTTACCTCGGGATGTAACAGTATTGGCTAGCATTACCCATGCTCACAAAAGTCTGAAGCTGCCCAAGACGACAGTAGCCGTAAGGTATGCAGATCTGCGCGACCACCTTTATAGGGTAGGTGACCTCCTTAATAAAATATCTGGCGTTTTGTGGAATTCCGCTACATTGATGCATTTCCCAGACTCCGAAGGTGATGGATTTAAGAAAAAGATGGAGCACATAGAGTTGGCCGAAGACATCGGGACGTGGATGATGAGATTGCACGAGGATCACGAATGTGTAGCGCAGAGAAAGGCATTCATCAAAAATATGAAAGAGAATAAAGATGAAGCGAAAAAGTAGCCCGAAATACTGCGCTTTCTTCTAACAGATGCGGAAAATGTGATAACACCTTCTACATAAAGGGCGATATCGATTGTCCATGGTTTGGATAGATTCGAGTCGGCGACCTAGTGGTTGCATCCAGCTAGCATGTGAGGGATTCGAACCCCCGAATGCCGGGACCAAATCATAACTGTCCTTTGTGAACTCGTGACCCCTTCCTTACCATGGAAGTGCTCTACTTATGAACTATTAACGGCGATATCCTTGACGGATTTTGTGACATAATTAGAGCATGAAATTACTTTTGACATCGAGCGGGCTTGGGAATGAATCGCTACGGGAGGCGCTACGGTCTCTCTTGGGTTCTAGAGAACGGTTCTCTAGAGCTGGTTTTAATGGCATATAATTGAGGCATGAAACTGTTGTTGACATCGAGCGGGCTTAGGAATGAATCGTTGCGGGAGGCGCTGCGGTCTCTGCTGGATAAACCGGTGGGGGAGTGCAAGTGCGTGTATATTCCTACTTCGTGCCATGCGGCGCGGGGCGACATGTCGTGGCTGATGGAGGAAATGACCAGTTTTTACGCCTTGGGGTGGAAAGAGTTTGTGGTGTTGGATATCGCGGTGAAGTCCGAATGGGACAAAAGTTTGTGGTGGCCGAAGATTGAGCAGGCCGATGTGATTGTAATGGGCGGCGGTAATGCGCCGTACTTGAGCTACTGGCTGCAGCGGTCGGGACTGTTCGAGGCTTTGCCGGAATTCCTCAAAACCAAGGTGTATGTGGGCGTCAGCGCCGGAAGCATGATGCTGACGGCCGGGATCGTGTCGTCTGTAATCGGCCAAACTGACAACCCCGAGGATTGGGGCGGTCTGGGCGGCAGACGGCCAAGTACCTATCCTGCCGAGCAACAATCCGACAAAACGCTTGACCTCGTAGACTTTCTGTTCCGCCCACACTGGCACAAGCCTGATCCGAAGTACGAAAACTTGACTGAAGAGGCTGTGCGCCGCGCCTACAGATACTTCCAAAAGCCGATCTATCTGGTAGACGACCAAACAGCCATCAAGGTCGTAGACAGTAAGGCGGAAGTCGTAAGCGAAGGCGAGTGGGTGTTAATCGACCACGATTAGTATCATCGTATAATGCTTGTGGCATAATAGAGGCATGAGCGTTTTGGGGTCTGTGGCCAGGTGGGTGGCCCGGCATAAGTGGTGGATCGTTGGCGGTGCCGCGCTGGTGGCGGCCGTAATACTCGGGCCACCGGTTGTGATGTATGTGAGTACCAGCGGCGAGCGCTTTGCGACTGGCGACCCGCGTATCCCGAAACGTGATGTGGCATTGGTTTTTGGTGCGGGCGTGCAGCCGGACGGCAATCCCACGCCGTACCTCAAGCGGCGCCTGGATAGCGCGATTGATTTGTACAAGTCTGGCACTGTTAAAGTATTGCTGCTCAGTGGCGACAACAGAACGATCCATTATAACGAGCCCATTGCCATGCAGCGGTACGTGGTGTCGCAGGGCGTTCCCGAAGAGGATACAGTGTTGGATTATGCCGGCTTTAACACCTATGATAG
This sequence comes from uncultured Candidatus Saccharibacteria bacterium, assembly GCA_937988795.1. Taxonomy (GTDB): domain Bacteria; phylum Patescibacteriota; class Saccharimonadia; order Saccharimonadales; family UBA4665; genus PMNU01. The sequence continues at coordinate 201 of CALKHY010000133.1, read as the reverse complement.
TTGCTACCGCGCGCGGGCGATTTTTAACGTCAAGCGGGCGATTGTCGTGAGTCAGGCGTATCACCTGCCGCGGGCGGTCTGGACATGTGGCCATGTAGGCGTCGAGAGCATTGGTGTGTCTGCAAAGCCGGCTGGGGCAGGGAGCAAGGATTACACGATTAATTATTTGATCCGCGAGATCGGCTCGAGCGATAAGGCTAT
>CALKHY010000132.1 GCA_937988795.1 uncultured Candidatus Saccharibacteria bacterium | reverse complement strand
TGAGGATGCGGTGGATAATAACCACAAGCCCGGCAAAACGCCGAACGAACGATATTTTGCCGCAATCAATGGCGTGAATGAAATGATCGGCTATGCAGCACTGGATCGTACGGTGGCACTTCCGCCGCACCCGGTGCGTATTCGCGAATTTGGCATTTCAGACCAGGTTAACGAAAGGGGTCGTGCTGCTTATGCGGGTGTACTGGCTGCAGTGCTCGCCGGCACACTCTGCCACGCCGAGAAACAGGGATGGCTCGGTGACGAAAAGCGCAAGGACTTCGAGGTCCACAGAGAGGAGCCGAGCGATGCTGATATACGGGCTATGTTGTCGCTCGGTTTTGCTCATCTGCCCGAACGTAACGTGTTCAGTGCGCCACTCTTGGCGGCACGCCGTGAAATCGGGGAACATATCATAAGAATCGCGATGCTATAAGAATTGCTTGACAATTGCCCATGGCTGCCTCACAATACTATGCTAAGAAGTAGTGTAAGCTTGGGCAGTGCTGGAGTTGTCGGTTAGATGGCGGCTTTAGCACCAGAAACAGCCAGCTTAGGGACCTTCGCGCGAATAAAATACTTAACATCTTTAAGGCGCCAATATTCCTTATCCTTATCGGGTGAGGGTATTGTACTTGCGCTCCGTATAATTTAAGGAAAAGGGGAAAGACAAGCAGGCGTATGGCGAAAAGCACCAAAGCAACAACGAACACCGGTCGCGTGTACTTTACCAAGCAGGACGACGCGATCGTCCTGACCGATCTGGTTGACCACCAGAACAAATCGTTCAAGTGGTTTGTGGAGGAAGGCTTGGGCGAACTGCTGGCCGAGATCAGCCCGATCGAGGACTATACCGGCACCAAGCTCAGCCTTGCCTTTAAAGACTACCGTTTTGAAGAGCCCAAGATGACCGAGCGCGAGGCTCGTGAGAACAACGTTTCTTACGAAGCGCCGCTGAAGGCTACCGTTGTGCTCACCAACAAGGTGACTGGCGAGGTCAAGGAGCAGGAAATTTACCTCGGCGACTACCCGTGGATGACCAGCCGCGGTACTTTTGTTATTAACGGTGCAGAGCGTGTTGTAGTAAGCCAGCTGATTCGTTCGGCTGGCGTTTTCTTTACTGCCGAGGCCCACAGCAGCGGTGTGAACCTCTACGGCGCCAAGGTGATTCCTGGCCGTGGCGCATGGCTTGAGTTTGAGACCGCCGCAAATGGCGGCCTCTTTGTGAAGATTGACCGCAAGCGCAAGATTCCGGTAACAACCCTGCTGCGCGCGCTGGGCATGACCCAGGAGCAGATGCGCGAGGCATTCAAGGACGTCGACAACGGCAAGATCAACTACCTGCAGGCCACGCTCGACAAGGACCCGACCCGCGGCCAGAGCGACGCGCTGATTGAGGTCTACCGCCGTCTGCGCCCAGGCGACCTAGCGACCGTTGACAACGCCCGTGCGCTGATTGAGAACATGTTCTTCAACTTCAAGCGCTTCGACTTCTCCCGGGTTGGCCGCTACAAGATCAACAAGCGCTTGAACCTGGACGTGCCGAACACCATCGAAAACCGCGTGATGCGGCTGGACGATCTGAAGGCTATCGTTGCCGAGATCATTCGCCTAAACAACACCCAGGAGCCGGCCGACGACATCGACTCACTGGCTAACCGCCGCGTCAAGCTCGTCGGCGAATTGGTGCAGCGCCAGTTCCGCATTGGTCTCTTGCGCATGGAGCGCAACACCAAGGACCGCATGTCCATGAGCGACATCGAGACGGTCACCCCGGGCCAGCTCATCAACGCCCGCCCGGTTGTGGCTGCTGTTCGCGAGTTTTTTGCTAGCAGCCAGCTCAGCCAGTTCATGGACCAGATTAACCCGCTTTCTGAGCTTGCCCACAAGCGCCGTCTGAGCTCCATGGGTCCTGGTGGTCTGTC
>CALKHY010000131.1 GCA_937988795.1 uncultured Candidatus Saccharibacteria bacterium | reverse complement strand
GACGCTCTTCCGATCTCTGCGGTGCCGAGGCGGCCCAGTAGTTGAACGACCAGTGCGGACTTTTTTGGGTCAGCAGCCACTGGGCCAGTTTGTCGGTTGCACTTGAGCGGTGTTCGGCAATTGCGCTCAAAATAAGCGCTGGCACAAAGGTTGTCTGGTAGGTGAGCGCAGGCGTAAACGGCAACTTCGTCGGGCTGGAGAAACTCGCAAAGTTGCCGTCGGCATACTGCGCCGAGGCGATAAAGGCCAGGCCGCGGTCGATTGCTGCACGCAGCCGCGCCGGTTGCATATCAGGCCCTCGGCAGAGTTACAACAAAGCTGGTCGGTCGCGCCGGATTTGCGATTTTAATATTCCCCAGGAACTGATCCTCTGCTACCTGTTTAGCAACATACAAGCCCATGCCCATGCCCGTCTCCTTGGTGCTGAAAAACGGTTCAAACAGCCTGTTGCAGTATTCCTTCGGAAGGCCGCGGCCCCAGTCGTTGACCGTGATAAAGACGTGATGCTCGTCGCTTGCGACCTGCACTTCAACGGCACGCCTTTCTTCGATGTCGTCACGCGGTTCATAGTGGGCATCAATGCCGTTAGAGATAAGGTTGGCGATCATCTGACGCAGCCAGATGGGTTCGCCGTTGATCCGGAATGGTTTGCTGTCGGCAGGCGGCTGCCATTCCAGCGACACGCTGGCAAGTTGTGCTTTGTGCCGCAGCATCTTCACGACAGCGTCTATTTCGTCCACTGCATTAAAGGTGCGGATACGACTCTTGCCGTGCAGCTGTTCGCGAACGCGGACCACCATTTCGTTAATGTAGTTAATGCTTCGCCTAGCGCGGCTGACAGCCCGGGAGCGACCCTTTCCCTGCAGGCCTTCGATATCGAGTGTCAGGCTGGTCAGGTGATTGGCGAGCTCGTGCATCAGGGCAGTGCTAAGCTGCCCCAGTTCTGCAAAGCGGTACATTTGCTTGACCTTTTCGAGTTGCACCTCCTGCAATTCACGCGTCCGTTCCTCTACCTTAATTTCCAGCAGCGCTTTTTGCTTCCTGAGCGCTGCCTCAGCCCGGCGTGCGCGTGCGAGCGAACGGGCAGTTTGATAGTTGAACAGCCAGGAGACGGACGCAATGATGCCCAGCATAAATGTGAGCGCAACAATATCATCAGCACTCGTACTCTTTTGTTTCCAGCTTAGGTCATGTGTGATGAGGCCCATTCTGTCTGCTGTCGCCGTGCCGACAAGGCAGGCGATTACCACCCCAAAACCGGCGAGCGAATATCGCGGTCCAAGCAGAATGCCGGCCAGTACAACTACCAGGCCATAGAGCAGAACCGCCGCCGGCAGCGTAACGCTCCAGACAAATCCAACGTAGAATGACAACGCAAGATAAATGCCCACCAGCAGCCATGCTGCCAAACGATACCGGCCACTGCGGGATAACCAGTAAATTCCGACTACTAGCAGAAATGCCAGCCATAGCATCATGATGCGGGACGCCAGGAATGTATCGCCGTGCACGTAATTAGCGGCTAAGTATAATATGGCAAGACCGATAATTCCCAAGGTTCCGGTGAGCAGCACGTTAAGTACTACCTCACGGTTCCGGATGTCCTCGTTTTTTTGCCGCGGGGCAAAAAAGGTCGAATAAGCTGACTGTAATAATCGCAACATGCCGAAATTATTATACAAACAAAATATGCAAGCGGCGCGCCGATTGCTGGCAGCTAGCAGCCACGGCGCACCGCTTTGCCTTAGGGATTTATTCTGCCAATCCCGGGCCCCAAGCCAGGCCCACTTCGGCTTGCGAAATCAAACCGTCTTCGACGGCTTGGCCGCTTCGCAAGCTTTCATCGGTAAGGATACCGATAATCGCGTTGCCCATATATCCCCCTTTCTGTTACATGCTGTTATATATCATCAAGCACGTAACCTATGCCGTACGCCGTCCTGATAAGCGGCGTTTTAAACGGTCTGTCAATTTTGTCGCGTAAGTGTTTGATGTGCACGTCAACGGTGTTATTCCAGGATTCCTTGCTGCCATCCCAGGCATGGTCAAGGATCATTGCGCGGGTCACCGGCCGCCCGCGATTACGGATTAGATATTCCAGAATATCAAATTCTTTTCGCCGGAGATTGATGGTTGCGCCGGCGCGTTGCACCCTGCGGCGGTACGGGTCAACAACAAGGTCGGCCACGCGGTATGCTTCTTGCGGTACGGTAATCGGCGGACGGCGGAGCAATGCCCCCAGTCGAGCGCGCAGTTCGGCGACACTGAACGGTTTGGTCAAATAATCGTCAGCACCAGCATTGAGCAAGGTCACGCGGGACGTAATGTCGCTAGCGCCGGTAAGGATCAGGATCGGTGTGTTCACATTTGCTTGGCGGATTGTCTTGCAGACCTCGAGGCCGCTTTTATCGGGTAACGAGAGGTCAAGGATGATGATGTCCTGGCCGCCGTCCAGGGCGCGCTGTAACCCTTCTTCGCCAGTCCGAACGGCATCAATGACAAAATTTTTGCCAAGCTGTTTTTTTAGTCCGTCGGTGAGGCTTTTACTGTCTTCGATTAATAATAATTTCATAATTGTAACGACGCATTCCAAGGTTACAAATTAATCCTAGCAAGGGAATAATTAAATTGTCATTAAATCTTAATGCTGAAATTTGCCGATCAGATAAAAAATACAGCAAAACGACCTCTGTAGCCGCGATGCAATGTAAAAAAAGCTCCAAAATTAGTGTTTTTTTAATGTTTTTGGAGCATAATCGAAGTGTTGTGCCCTGAGTACTGACATGAGCGCTCGGACTTTATGGGTGGGCATAGCCCGAGCGCTCGTGCCAGTGCCCCTTTTGCCATTCTAGTATACGCGCTCATGGCCCGCGCGACAACCATTTTTCGATGCGGATACACGGGTCTTATGAGACGGGTGTGGATTTTTAGACGTAGGGAAGTGTATCGAATGTGGAGTACTTTTCGTTTAGCCCATTAAGTGTTGCCATGTCGTCGGGGTCGAGCTCAAAGTCGAAGATGCCGAGGTTCTCCCGAAGGTGTTCTTCTTTGTTGGCTTTCGGGATGGGCACAGTGCCCAGTTGCAGGCACCAGCGCAGCAGAATCTGCGCCGGTGTTTTGCCGTACATCTTCGCCAGGTCGGTAATGGTAGGATCGCCCAGTCGTTCGGTCCGCGTTAATGGGCTGTAGGCCTGAATGATAATCCCCTCCTGCTTGCAGAACGCCAGCATGTCTTCGCTGTGGCCAAACGGCGACCATTCAATCTGGTTGACTGCCGGCACCTCGCCGGTAGCGTTGATGAGCTCCTGTATCTGGTCAACCGAATAGTTGCTTACACCGATATCGCGGGTCAGGCCGTCCACTTTGGCCTGTATCAGCTGGCCCCAGAGTTCCACCCCGGCGCCCGAGCGCGGCGGACGATGGATGAGCACAAGATCAACGTAATCCTGACCCAGTTCTTCCAGGTTGTACTGGAGGGCTTCGTAGGCATCCTCATCAGTATCCTCGACCTTGGTTTGCAGGTAGATTTGCTCGCGGTCAACGCCGCTTCTCTTCAGGCCTTCACCGATACCAGGTTGCGTGCCATAATCACCAGAGGTGTCGATCAGGCGATATCCAAGCTGGAGCGCAGCGACAATCGTGCCAGCCGTATCACGAGACAGCTGCCAGGTGCCCAGGCCCATAACAGGCATACGATTGCCGGTGCGCAATACTACCGTTGACGCCGCGTCCATCCACACCTCCATTACCAAACATCAGTATGGAGTGAATAACGTGCGGCGCGCCGTGAGATACCTAACGCTTGTCAGACTCTTGCTCTTGTTGCTGCAGCGCCAACTTGTTGGACGAGAGGTGAATACCGTAGAAGATAACGCCCAGGTACAAAAGGCCTGTGATGCACGACTGTACCATGTGTGTCGGGTTGGCAATGATCAGCCACGTACCGCTTGCAACGGTGAGGGCAACAAGCGCGTACGAACCGCGGAGCTTGGCCCTGCTCGGCGCAAAGTATACGTAAGCCGTGTAAATAATGCTAAGAAGTGCAATTGCGATGTGAAGTAGTAATACCATACTTCCAGTATACTCCTTATGGCAGGAAAATATCAACCGTAACCGCAAGCGGGAAAACGAGCAGCACGATCAGCGAATAGACGAACATCCGGCGCGCCCAGGCGACGCTGTCTGTAGCATTGAACTTTTTAATACCTTCCCAGAACCAGACAATGCCGAGTATCGACATAACCAGCGCAAACGTGTAGCCAGTGTAACCAAAGACGGTCAAAAGCGGCGCAAGCGGTATGGAGGCCGCAATATACGCCATAATGCGCGTCTTGGTGGTCCGTATGCCACGCACAGCGGAGAGTACCGGTAGTCCGGCCCGCTTGTAATCATCCAGCTGAAAAATGGCCAAGGCGTAGAAGTGAGGCATCTGCCAAACAGTCAGTATCAAAAAGAGTAGTAGTGCCGCTTCGTCAAACGTGCCGGTAAAGGCGGTGTAGCCTGCCGCAGCCGGCGTAGCGCCCGGGATGCTGCCAATCACCGTGCCCCACGGTGTGCGGCGCTTGGCAATACCATACACTACCACGTAAAAGAAGATACCGATAAAGCCAAGTACGACGGTTACAGGGTTGGTGAAGTGCCACAAAATGCCAAAACCGAGCAGGCCAAGTGCAGTGCCATATATGAGGGCATGTGCCAAGGGGATTTGTCCGGCCGGCAGCGCGCGCTTCTTGGTGCGCATCATTTTGCTGTCAATGCCGCGGTCAATATAGTTATTAAATACGCAGCCCGAGCCAATTACGAGCGCAGATCGGAAGAGCACACGTCTGAACTCCAGTCACT
>CALKHY010000130.1 GCA_937988795.1 uncultured Candidatus Saccharibacteria bacterium | reverse complement strand
TCAATAGCCTCTGCCCGCGCATCCTTGGAAGCGCTAGCAAACAGCGCCCGGTTGCGCCACAGGTAGACACTGGCAAGCAAGCTGAGCGCGCCAAAAGCAGCAGCCGGCTCGCCAAAGGCGATATTGGCGTATTCAAAACCGCCACCGCCGTACGGCCACATGATACAAGTAGCAAGACCAAGAACCGCCAGGATCAGGCCGACGACCCCAAAGAATCCTGCCCAGCCTTCGCTGTTAATCGGTTTATTATTTCTGAGCAACTTCAAAAAAAGCGCCACCCCAATAAGGCCGGCGCCCGCTGCAATCGCTATTAGTGTATTATTAACAATCATGGCATCCCCCTTATGCTTATATGCCTGATCTCAGCGTAGTACTTTGCGCGTAAAAGTCAAGCCATAACGCCCTGCCCGCTGCCGCAAGGAAGTTTTTCATGTGGGCTCGAAGCACTATTTGGGCCTCGGTAACGCGTGTCACCTCAAGAATTTATTAAAAGCATCACAGAGACGACGGGATTAGCCGCACACAAACGTCATACGCATAACCCCAGTCTTCAAGGCCAAGAAAAAACCGCCCCTATCTAGGACGGTCTTTTCTTGGCTCAGCTTACCGGTCATGAACCTTTTAAGGATATAATTAGTTTATGAATACAATATATTTTGCTACATCTAATCAAGACAAAATACAAATTGCTCAGACAATTTGCCAAGAAGCAAACATCACAGTAAAACCTGTCAAGCTGGATATTGATGAAATTCAAGGCGAAGATCCTGAAGTAATTGTACGAGATAAGGCACAGCGAGCTTATGAACAGCTCGGTATGCCGGTGGTTGTTAGTGACGATACTTGGGACATACCAGCACTCAAAGGGTTTCCAGGCGCTTACATGAAGTCAATCAACTACTGGTTTACGCCAGATGATTTTTTACGACTCATGGATGGTGTTGAGAACAGGAGAATTATTTTACACCAGTACCTCGCATATACAGACGGCAGTGTGACGGAGGTGTTCAGAAATGATATTTCAGGCCGAATAATCAACGAAGCCCGTGGCAGCAACGAAAAATCTCCGAACACGACCGTCACTGTACTTGATTCCGACAATGGCAAAACTATTGCCGAAGTGTTTGAACAAGGTGAAGAAGCTGTAGTAGCTCGCTATAAAAACCGACCGGATGCATGGCACGGATTTATTGAATGGTACAAAAATATCCAGTAGCATGAATGCTTACTGGGTTAAGAGGACGGGGTTAAGAGGACGGACCTCTGAATAGTCAATTTGATGTTTTAATAAGCTATCCTACAACATTCTTTAATTTTAAGAGGTCCGTCCTCTTAGGTCCCTCGTAATTCAGGATAAAAAGCTGGTTTTTAATCTTAAAACACCCTTTGATGTAATCGCAGAGTGTTCTAAAAATCAATCTTGGCTCCGGGGACTGGATGGATCAAAGATCCATTTCGTCGCCTTCTCGGAGCAAGCTCCTGCGAGGGTCTCCTCATGAGCGAACCAGCGACTACGCCCGCGCTTCCGCGCGTGCTGTCGCTGGTTTAAATCCAGAACGCTGAAGTAAAGAAAAAAGACCCTCAAGAAAAGAGGATCTTTTTTCTTTGGCTCCGGGGACTGGATTCGAACCAGCGACCTAGTGGTTACACCTTCCCCGCTACTTTCGTAGCGGCGTGGACTATCTCATCATCCTTGCCGTTAGCTTTGAAGGATGTGGGGCGCTTTTGGGAGATTATTGTTAGGCTCACTCCCTAGTCTCTGAACCTTCCAGGATCCCTTATCCTAATCCTGGCTTGGCTGCGGATTACCATATTTGCTGGATTCCCGCCTTCGCGGGAATGACGGCAAGCGTAGGCTTCCCGCAATTCACCCCATTTTCACTCTATGGTTACCCGATAGAGGCTGCATTTTTACAGCCACCCGCTCTACCACTGAGCTACCCCGGAATATTGCTCCCTTTTTGGCTGGGAGCTCTACAAGGTACATCGCTTCAAAGCCCTTTTTTGGGCTGCGCGAATAGCCTGATTATACCCAAAGTTTTACTTTTAGACAACAGGGGTTTGTTGTTCTATGGACATAAAGCGCTGTGATTCGTCGGGCATGGTTGCGTCCGCCAGTTTGTACGAGCTGGCGATGGCGGCGGCGATGGTCCATGCCTGGCCGGGTTCGGGTGTTGGCAGGTGGTTGCCGCCGGATTTTTGGGCGAAATATTGCATGGCCTCGGTGGCGTCGTACCAGACAGTGCCGTCGGTTTCGACGTAGTAGAATTCGTAGAATTCGCCGGATCGCTGGACGGCTTGCACGATTTCTTTGTAAAGTTCCGCGGCATGTTCGCCGTAACCCAAGCGCTCGAGCCCGTCGGCAATGTCGAACGTTTCCTTTGGCCACACGGCGTAGGTGCCGTGGTAGTCTGGGAATCCGGGAATGTTCGAGTGGCGCACGGCGCGGCAGCGCAGGCCGACTTCGGTGCGGAACTCCGGCCCCATGATGGTGGCAACGATGCCTTCGGTAAAGTAACGCATTTCATCTTCGGGCAGGTCGGTGAGTAGGCTGCTGTCGAGCAGTAATCCCGCGTTCGAGGTTAGCGTATCGATTTGCCGCTCCTGGCCGTTTTGGTCGATGGCCAAGCCTTGGGCAAAGAAGCGCTCGGCTGGCATCCACAGTTTGTTGATGGTGTTGTTCCGGATGTAGCCGGCCATAATTGCGAATTCTTCGCTCCGGTATTCGGCGAGCGTGGAAGCGAACTTAAGGGCGTCGTACGCGTATCCCTGCAGTTCTACCGAAGCAATGCCTGCGTCCAGGTTTGGCATGCTGCCATCGGCGAACAGATACGATGTGCGCGAATCTTTCCAGGTCTGGTTTTCGATCCCTTGCGGATTGATGCGGCGGTACGTAAGGAGAGAATCCGGCCGTTGACTTATCTTATTGGCGATCCAGGCTGCGGCCAGCAGAACGCTGTGGCGGATGGTTTTAGTTTCGCCGTTGCGGTCGGTGTAGGTTTCGTCCAGAATGCCCGGGCCGTAGTGCTTGCAGTAGCGCTCTACCAAGCGGACGTAGAGCGGTGTAGCGTCGTACGATCCGTAGTACAGCATGGTGTCGTCGCTGGCGGCGCCCCAAATGCTCTGCAGGTGGCGCATGATTTCGAGCGACTGCTCATTGATTTCCAGCCCAGCGTAATTGCGTGCGCGGAATTCGTGGTGGATTTTGCCCGGCTCTTCCTCGCTCTGGGCGTTGTAGGTTACACCTTGCAGGCGCGCCAGGGTCAGGATAACATCGTGTGCCAGCTGTTGGTTGTAGCCGCAGAGGTCGGTGGCTGTCTCGATGGAGTCGCGCCCAAAGATGGCGTGCCGAAAATTTGGGCCGGCGCTAGCAAACACACCCCAGCCGTCTGGCGCCCGCACAATATCCAAAAATTGCGGGTCGGCGAAGGGTATGGCGCTCAACAGCTGCTTTCGTTCGCTCACCGGTTTGGCGAGCCAGCGCTCGGCCTCCATGTTTGTTCCCCCAGGCGGGCATGCTTGGTGCCCTGTTTTAAGTTTATGTTGCGAGTTTAGGTTTGTGTATTACATCGCTTGGACTTTCGTGATTATGTGTTGCTGCCACATATGCTGGCCGTAGCGCCGTTTTTTTGGGATTTTGACTGAAGATGTTGGTTTTGGGCTGGCGGCTTTGCCGGCCGTGTCGAAAGTGCCAAGTTCTTATTTCAGTGTACGAGCTTCGATGAGTTTTTGGTAGACCTTGACGTGATTTTCCGCCATGCGCTTTTCGCTGAAAACTTTTTTAACATGAGCCCGGCAGTCGGCGCGGTTGATGCGGTCGAGCTCGCCGACGCGTTGTACCATTTCTTCGAGCGTGTCGCAGATGTAGCCTGTTTTGCTGTCAATGATAATCTCTGGTAGTGAGCCACGACGGAGTGCAATGACGGGCGTGCCGCAGGCCATGGCCTCGATATTGGTGAGGCCGAACGGCTCTTCCCACTGAATCGGTGACAGTAGTGCACGGGCATTCTTGAGTAATGCCACCTTGGCGGCGTGCGCCACCTCACCGATGAATACGATCTGTTTGCCGTCGATTTGCGGCTTGATGACCTTGCGGTAGTAGTGGCGGTCGGGAGCGTCGATTTTGGCGGCCATAATGAGTTTGCTGCCGGTTTCGCGGGCGATTTGAATCGCCTCCTCTGGCCCTTTGTCAGGATGTATGCGCCCCAGGAACGCCAGGTAGTCGCCCGGCTGGTCGTTAAACTCAAAGTTTTCGGTGTCGATACCGTGGTAAATGGTGGCGACGTAATCAAGTTCCGGCATGTAGTTGCGCTGCGAGTTACTGATGCTGATGTACTTGTACTGCCGGTAAACCTCCGGCACGCCTAAGCGGAACTGCACCGGGTTGTGGATGGTCGTTACCATTGGCGCGTCCGTGTATGCGCCGGCAATTAAAAACGGCCAGTCGCCGTGGTTGTGTAGAATATCGAATTTTTCGTTTTTGAGATGATATAGAGCGCGTTGAAAGCCCTGCCACTGCAGGTACATCCAGGTGCGTTGGTTTTTTTCGAGAAACGGGCGTAAGTGCGATTCGACGCATGGGACAAGGCGCGCAGAGGTGCGCGAATCGCCGCTGGCAAACAGAGTAACGTCGTGACCGAGATTGACGAGTCCCTCAGCCAGACTGTAGACCACACGTTCGGTCCCGCCGTATTTTTCCGGCGGCACCGGCTCCTCGAAAGGAGCCAAGAGTGCTATCTTCATTTACTCCACCTGCTAGCTTTTCTAGCCTTTATAGACTAGCTGGGCTCATTATATCACAGCAGTAAAGAACCTTACGAAATCACCCTTATGAAATGTCTGTTTTTTGAGCAGCAGGAGCAATGACCCTATCTTTTTATAATAACACAAGCATAACCATCTTGTCAATACCCCACCCCTGTTGGACGTGTGTTTGTTAGCGTAATTTCATGGCGCGATTTGCCTCGCGCTGTGCGTCACGCTCTTTCAGGGCTTGTCGTTTATCGTACTTCTTTTTGCCGCGGGCGACGGCAATACGGAGCTTGACGAAGCGGCCGCGGGTGAGCACCTCGAGTGGCACGATAGTTTTGCCCTGCTGTTTGGCAGCGATGAGTGCCTCGATTTCGCGGCGTTTGGCGAGCAGGCGGCGGCTGCGCGTTTGGTCTTGCTCGCTGATTGGCATGGAACCAGTGCCGCTGATGGTGGCGTTGATCAGCCATAGTTGGCCGTCTTTGATGGTGACGTATGAGCCGCGCAAGTGCCCGTGCCCCATGCGCAGGTTTTTGGCCTCGGCGCCAGTCAGTTCAATGCCCACGACTAAATCTTCGCCGAGCTCAAAGTCGTGCCGGGCGCGGCGGTTCTCGATCCGTTTGGCAATGTCCTGTTTTTTCTTCTTGGCCATGAGATACACCTATTGTACCACCTCTGTGGCCGTCTGGTATGATGAAGGGTAAGATGCTGAAGGCGCGGCATTTTAAATGGCTTCCAAACGCGATAACGAGCGCGCGGATACTGTGCGGTGGCGTGGCGCTGGTGTGCGCCGTACGAGAGGCATGGCCGGTGGCATTTTGGCTGTATGTTGCTGCGCTTGCTTCTGACTTTTTGGACGGGCTCGCGGCAAAGAAGTTAAACGCAGCTACGAAGCTGGGCGAGGTGCTCGATTCCCTTTCCGACGGCTGGCTGGCGGCCTGCGGCCTGATTGGGCTGAGCGCGACCGGGCATGTCTCGTGGTGGATTACCGGCGTAGCAATCGTTGTCGGCCTGGCTGTGCAGGTCGAACGCCGGATTTTGCACGGCAAACTTCCCTTGCCTGTTTCGGTTAAGAAGATGTTCGCCATTATTACCCTCTTTGCGGTGTGGGCGTACATCATCCTCAAGATGGCGGCCTTGGCCTACGGCTGGCAGTGGTGGTATCCGGCGCTGCTGCTAACGGTTTTTGCGATTTCGGGCGCACTCAAAACGCACCGCTTGCGGGCGTGGCTGGCGGGACGTTCGTCGCTGTAAGAGTTAGTTGGCGCGGGCGAATTCTTCTTTGGCGACGTTCCAGAGGGATGGTTCGTTTAGCTTAACCATCCGGTAGTACCAGTATTCGGCGCCCCAGAGGTAGATTTCGCGCATGCCAGTGGCGCGACCGAATTCAAACGTGTGCTTTAAGCGCTTGGCATTGATGGATTTGTTCTGCTCCCCTAGCGTGGTTTCGGGGATGCTCTGCCCGTTTGGCGGCCAGGCTTCTGCTTGCAGCTCGTGTAAGATAGTATCCTTGCCGTGCAGGAGCTTCTGGATGCCAGCATGTGCTGCGTACCACCAGGCTGGCAAGGGGTACTGGAAGTAGCGGTTGGTTTTGGTGTCCCATACGCGGCGGTAGACAGAGATGCCGTAAAGGTCCGGTACGGGCTGGCCTAAGGGGATACCGTAGTTGTTGCTGCGTGAGAGGATGATTTGATGGTAGGGATCGAGTTTTTTAACAAGGTTGTACTCATCGATAAGCCGTTGGCGGTCAAAGTCGGTGCAGTGCTGGCTGAAACTGCGCAGGAAGTATTCGTTTTCGAGCTGGTAGCTGGCGAGCGCTGGCGAGTCTTTGTAACGATTAACGACTTGCTCGATAAAGGTAAGCAGCGCACTTTGCCAAGTGCCCGCCTCGCGGCCGCTTGGGAGCTCTTTTGCCCACTCCGGCATGTGGCACTCCGGCCAGCGGGGCTGGCGCAGGCCAATGGATAAGGTTACCTTGGCACCGGCCGCCTCGGCCTTCTCAAACTGCCAGTCAAGGAGGTTAAAATCGTACTGCCCCTGCACTGGCTCGAGCTGATTCCAGTAGCTCACCAGGCGGAAATGACGGACGCCAAGGTCGTTAATGAGCGCATCCATTGTCTCTTTGGCGTCCAAACCCAGGTACTCGGCATATGCTGGGATGAATGACACGCCCAAAATGAGCGGTTTGTGGTCGTTGGATTTGATGTACCACTGGGCAATGCCGTACATAGCGCCAATCCATATAATGAGGATGGCTGCCGCCCAAACCAGCAGTTTTTGCCGCCATCCCCTTTTTGCGTAACGGCGAATCATCTTAAATGGCCAGATAAGCGCGCGCTTAACACGCGTCAGCGGCCGGTAGTGGCGGCGTGCATGTTCGGGCTGCATAGGTTACACTATATACGATGCGGAAGTTAAACGTAAGCATCGTTATCCCAGCATATAACGAGGAAGGCCAGTTGGCCCTTTGTTTAGATGCGATCGCCCGCCAAACAGTCAAGCCGTATGAGGTGATCGTGGTTGACAATAATTCTACTGACAATACGGTAAAAATTGCGAAGAGATACCCGTTTGTAACGGTGATTCATGAGTCGCGTCAAGGCGCCGTGCATGCCCGTAACGCCGGATTTAATGCGGCGCGGGGAGACATCATCGGCCGGATAGACGCCGAAACGGTTTTGTCGCCAGATTGGGTCGAGCGCGTGCAGAAAATCTTTACGAATAGCGACGTTGACGTTGTGACAGGTTCTGTTGGTTTTACTGATGTGCCGTTCGAGGCGTTTTTTGCCCGGATTGAGCTTTTTTGCCGGCGGTATCTTGCCAAAAATCTCAGCCGCCGTGGCGAGCTCTTTTTGTATGGTGCCAATATGGCGCTCAGGCGCGAGGTCTGGCAAGACATCAGAGGTCGGATATGCACAAACCGCGAATTCCACGAAGACCAGGACTTGGCCGCCCACTTTGCGCACACACCGTACAATCTGGCATTTGATGAGCAATTACGCGCCCGGGTATCGGCAAGACGCGTAGACTCTCCGCCCAAGAGCTTTTACGCCTATGTTATGGCTAACAGTCGCACCTATGCGGCCCACGGCCTCCGCGGCCGATTCTATATGTACCCCATCGAAATAGCAGTGCTTATCTTCTATCTACCTCTAAGAATGATCTACCGCGCGTACGATCCGCATACGCAAAAACTTTCGCTGGCTAACATGTTCCAGTCCACCCGCACGAGCCGCGTCAGCCCAGTGTCTGAATCGTTGTAGTTTTATTTGGCTGCAGTGGTCTGGGTTGATTTATTGGAGCGTACGATTGCTTTTGTTGCTGCGAGACTGCTTTTCCCAAATTTTTTCACAAGTCCGTAGACATGCTCCCACACTTGTTTTTTATCGGCGCTCCGTTCGCGCTGGACTCGTTTGAATAATTCGGGCAAACGGGATGGAGTGATAATGGCAGCCGCGACGTCTTCGAATGACCACTTACTATTACTATCCCAGAAGAAGACGCCTTCACGGATGTGGCGGGTCGAGCGCGCTGCGTAGCTGCTGAGCAGATGTTGCAATATCTGGCCGCCGTTCCGAGTGAGCTGTTCGTGTGTGGCTGGATAGTTACCAAGTTCGCGTTGGTTGGCTTGGAAGGCCGCCAGTTGCTCTTTGTATCTTCTTAAGCCCTTGGCATACATCGCCTCGTTGCGGATGTGCTGCTCTTTTGCTTCGCGGTTAAATATGCGGCGCAATAGTCCGATACGGGGAGGTTTTTGCGGTTTCTCCGGTCGCGGAAGGGCTGCTGGTTGCATGTGGCGCGCGGCCAGCTTGCCCGATATCTCGTCACGCAAGCGCTTCGAGTATTTGGCGAGCAGGCTGGCGCCTGTAAGTGTGGCTAATTGTTCGGTCGGGAGCGGCTCTTCGCCGGCTTGAACCTCTGCCAATTTACGACGGGCCTCCTCGATTAGTAACGCGCGCGCATTCCGACTGGCAGTACCTTGCGCTATCTGGCCTTCGAGACCACCGGCGATGTGTACGAGCGATTGCCAGATTTCCGGCCTTTCGGCAAATAATATCGCAGCACGTCGACCAGCGCGCCAACGCAGTCCGAGCGCGCTCTTGCCGAGGGTGCGGGCCAGTCGCGCAATGCGGACCATGCGGGTACGGTCGCGTCCTTCGGGATCCAGCATGACAGAGACATGGTTCATTTCTGGCAGTGTGTAGCCATGCTGGGTGGCGGTGAATATTGCGTCTTTGTCGAGCTGGGCAAGTGCGTCAGTTAGCGGTGTTGGCGACTTGCCTCGTTTGGATGTCGGTTTTCTCGGGGTTTGTTTTGGAGGGTTGAATATAGATTTGGCCAGTCGTTCGATCTGTAGTTGGTTTTTGGGTAATAGATTGGCTGTGATGCCGTTACGATCAGCCGGTCTGACGCCGACCTTTTGTAGCTCCGTGAGGAGTCGTCGCTTTTCTCCCCTGTCGTTTTGCCATGCGTGTTTTTTGCCGCTGTAGGTATGGGCAGCCAAGAAAGGCTTACCCTCTTCGTCGACACCGCACGCCACAATAGTTGGCTTCCGGCGGTATGGCTTTGAACCGCGCAATGATGTAGCAACAATTTCACCTTTGTCGCGGGCAATGGCCGCCTGTGCTGCTTTGCTCGCCTCGCGCAAGATTGTATTGGCCTTTTCAGGATCATTGAAAGCTGTAGCAAATGTTCTTTCGAGCTTCTTGGAGGTCATCCCCGTAATTTGGGTTATGGCGCGTCCCATGACTGGGTCGGTGGGCGTCAGTTCAATAACGGTGTACCCTAGCTCGCGGAGCCGGTCGAGCATGCCGGGGGATGATTGCTGTTCTGCAGGTAGTATTGGTTTGGCCATAACGGTCTGGTCAGTGGTCGGCGACTGGATTGCGTCGGCAGCCAGCTCTGGTGTTTTCTGTGTTGGTATATGCGCAGAAAGGCCCACCTTCCTGTCGGTTGCCATAGAGTTAATCCTCATTTAAGCATCGGACTAATTATACCATCAAACAGGCTATTCCTAAATTTAAAAGTCACCCTACTCTGCAGGGTTGGTGGATTTGTAGCCGTTTTCTTCGGTGACGGTGCAGTTGCCCCAGAGGCCTTTGTTTTCTGATTTCGCCTGCTCTTCCAACTTGACGAACTCTTCTTTTTTGGTGAACGGGAAGCTGGTGTAGGCGAAGCCGTGGCCGGATTTGATGATTTCGGCCTGGACCAGGCGGCCGTCTGGCAGGTAGACGTATCTGAGTAGCCGGCCATAGCGGTCGCGGTTTTGGTTGGTTGGGTCGGCTTCGAGTCTCACTTTTTGATCGCCAATCAGGTTTTTGGTGAAGGCGCGGGCGGCCGGGCCGTAGCACTGCACCGGCCGGTCGGGGTGGTGGGTTTCGGGCGTATCCACGCCGATCATGCGCACGGTTTCGTGCTTGCCGTTCATGTCGACGGTGATGGTGTCGCCGTCGGAGAAACGCACAACCTTGTACGTGCCGGGGTCGTGCTGGCCTAGTAATGCTATAGGTTCGTTTAGCCAGCCAAAATAGTTGCCGAGCATAGTAAAGCCGGCGATGATTAACGCCGTCAAAAGTCCGGCTAGTTTACGTTTTTGTCTGGTGGTCATAGGCGGGAGATGATTTCTGTGAGTGCTTTTTTGTCAATTGGATTGCCGCTGATAGTGTACACCGGTTCGTCTTCGCGCGGCTCTTCAATAGCGCTGGCTACGCGCTCGAACATGCTTTCAAACGTTTCATCTTTAGGGACGAGGTGGCGATAGCCGCGCATCACTGCCCGCTTGCGGGCCAGGTCTTTTGGTGCTTGCACCCATACGAGGACCGGTTTAGCTCCTGTACGTTCGCTTAGTTCGTATTTTTCCAATCGGTGGACGTAACGGTTGAGGTTGGCGTCATAGACGACGCTTTTTCCTTCCCGGAGTAGCGCTTCGGTGCGTTTATTGAGTTCGGTATAGAGGGCGTCATGCTCTTCTTGGCTGTAGGTTGGATTTGAGAACATTTCGAGACGCAACGCGTCGGACGAGAGGTGTACTGCCCCGGTCATTTCACTGATCAATTGTGAGGCAGTAGTCTTCCCCGCCCCAGGATACCCAAACATCATAAACAGTACAGGTTTTTGCATACTTACAAGCCTACGCTTTCTCGGGTTGTATCGCAACCTGCTACTGCTGTTCGGACGGTTGCCAGTTTAGGTCGTCTGTGATGGGGATTGCCCGCTCCCACAGCAGCTCAAACGTATGCCGGTGTGCTTTGGCGATTTCTGGGTTGTAGATCTCTACTCCAAAAATCTCACCGTCGCGCCAGTTGTAGTAAGCTAGCACGTCATCGTATGTGATGGTCGAATGCGTGATTGGCATCACCTCTGGGGGTAGATAGCGTGATTCCCAGTACTGCATCCGTTCGTTGTCGTGTTTGCCGTACCACTGCTGTAGTGATTCGAGGAAATGGTCGCCGACCAGTCCGCGAGCCTTCAACCCGCGCT
>CALKHY010000129.1 GCA_937988795.1 uncultured Candidatus Saccharibacteria bacterium | reverse complement strand
GCTTGCGAGTAGCCAGACTGGTGGCGTCTTTTTGGTTGATAACACCGGCCGCGCCATCATGGAAGCTGCCAAGGTGCCCGTTTCTGTTATGGAAAAACTGCCGGTTGTACAGGATCAAAGCGGCTTGCTTATCTCTGTTGGCGGCAACGCGTTGCCTAGCAGTAACATCGACTTTATAACAGAGGTGATCGGTCAGCTGTCGGCCAAGGGGATGCAGGTGTCGTCTATGACGTTGCCGCCGGGCGGCAGTGAGCTCCATATTTGGATAGAGGGCGCGCCGTATTTCGTGAAATTTAACCTAAGGGGTGACGCCAGGGTAGGGGCCGGAGCTTTTATGGCGGTTAAACAGCATTTAGAGCGTGAGGGCAAAACACCGAGCTCCTATATTGATGTACGAGTTGAAAACAAGGCGTATTACAGATAAAAGCGCTTCCACTCTCCCCTTGTAGTTCGCTTTTTGTTCACATATATAAAAATACTGTTTCCTCGAAAAATATATAAACATACACAATTGTGGAAAAGTCAAATTTTAAAGGGTAGGAGGGGAGCAGGAGAGGGAGTATATATAAATAATAAAAATTGTAAAAATGCAAATACTTTCACGACAAAACTGTGGAAAAGTCAAATGCTGTCTAGTGTCTAAACAGAGGTAGCAGGCACTATAAGGTGTTGGAAAGCTTACACAGACCTCTGATACTGGTCTTAGGTCAAAGTGTTAAACGGGTATGAGATGAGTTGAGTCTCGAGAAGCTTTAGCGGCCGCTGCAGGCCTCGTTAAATCTGAGATTTTGTTGAAACGTAAACGCGTAAGAGAATTTTGGGCGTTTTTGTTTAAAAAGCCCGCAGTATCCCCTGCAGCGGGAGGTATGGTTAATCATATTTTATTCCTATTTTAGAGTCGTAAAATATACATTGTGCGACATAATGTCTATGTCTCGTTTTGGTTCTGTGGCAGCTCCCTGCCGTGCCGGTTTGTATGGTAGTAACCCTTCATTTTCAATTTGTATTCTGCTGCCCTGGCGCGCGTGCGTTGACTTTCTAAGGCTGGATTTTGATTGCCTGCTTATAAGGTCATATTTTATGGCAATGTGTCAAAATATAGGCTCTTGCCATTACTGCCACCCCAAAAGAAACTTAATTATTATGTTCGTATTTTGTTCGATAGATGCCGAACTTTCCTCCTCTCTGTTACGACAGAGGTGTTGTTTTTGGTACGATACCCTTTTACAACGGTAATAATGGCCTGTGGCGTCATATTTGGACTACAGCGACTGAAGCGCTAAAGCTAAAAAAAGCCGCTACCTCCCGGTAGCGGCATGGACACCATATAAAGGATAAAGGCGTTCTAGGCTGCGTTCTCGTCGAGGGTGTAGGTGGCTTTGGCGACGCGCTTGAACTGGGGTTTGCCCTGCAGGTTGAGCAGGATGGTAGTTTCCTTTACAAAACGGCTCTTAAGCACGCGGCGGACGATTTCGTCGCGGTGCAACGGCTCCCCTGCTTCTTTAAGCACCTGGGTGATGACATCAGCGACAGTGCCCTTTGAGTAGCCCCATTCCTTGAGGGCGTAAATGCCGCGGCCGATCAGCACGAAGCGCTTGTCTTTGATGAGCTCGTTGTGAATGGCCTGGGTGGTTACGTCCTTGCGCTTAAAGTCGGAGTTCTTGATGGCCTCGGCGATCTCATTGAAATGCATGTGGGTGCCTTTGGCCTTGAGGATGACGTAGATCTTGTCGCGAATGTTCTTGGGGTTGACCATTGGCCACTTTACAAGGCCCCACTTGCCGCCCAGGGTGGCAAGACCCTTCGACGTACTTGCTAGCGCTTCTGTCTCGTGGGTGTCGCTGATGCCGGCCTCTTTGGCAATGTCGGCAATTGGGGCAGGTTCGCCAATCTTCTTGATCGCCTCAGTAATCTTGGCGACATCTGCCTTGATGGCTTCTGCGTCGCGGATGCTGTTAAGACCTACTGATTGATAGAAGTGGTCGTCTTCTTCGATAACAGAGAGGTTCGGGCACAGGCTAGCGAGGAATACAACGCGTGATTGGTCGGTCTTGGAATTCTCTGCCGTTACCTTGGCCGAGAGGTCAGAAGTGCGGGCCACGCCGCCCATTGTCTTGAGCTGTTCGCTCAGGGCCTCTTCTACTTCTTTAATGTGTACCAACTGCCCCTGCTCTGCCGAGACTTTAAAGCGGGCAATAACAGACTTTTCGAGCTGGCGGACGCGTTCGCGGGTGATGCCCAGTAGTTCCCCGATCTGCTCCAGCGTTTCGCGGCGGTCAAACAGGCCAAAACGGCGTGCGACAATCTCACGTTCGCGGTCTCGCTCAACGCTTGCCAAGATGTCCTGCACTACTTTTTCGGTGTCGATCACCTTTGCCGTTTTGACGTCTGCCATTACACTTCCCTATCTGTTAATGCCGTTATTTTACTATAATTATAAAACCAATTGATAAATAAGTCAATAATCTTATGGAACTGTAGTTATTGTAGCACGAAATGGACAGCCGCGACGATATTATGTTGTAGAAATATCACCTCGCAATATGTTGCATAGGATACAAACATGTGGAAAACATGAGCATTTTTTTGAATGGTTTCATTGTATCTTAACGATTGGGTCTAGCCTTGTGTGCTTAAAGCTATGTATTCCCTCAAGCACATATCATCATCCACTTCCTGAAAGACTTAAGCCAGGATTTCGATAATTTGCGGATCCCAGGTAAGCGAGGCATTGACGATTTCGTTGGCCTCAATGTCGTACGCACCGTGCCGGCCTGGTATGTTTGTCGGGAACGGATCAAGTACATGGAGCATGTCACCGGTGTATCCTGTGATTACAACAAAATGCCCTTCGCTCCCTCCGACAAGATCGTCCATAACGCGTTTATTGTCTAATCTACGCCTGTGTTGCCAAATCCAAGCCTCATCAATACATACGATGAGAACTGACCCATTGCCCAGCAGGCTTTTTAGCGTGTCGGCGGTATATGCCTCTATAGCAATCTCGCCGCCCTCTTGCAAGTAAAACAGAATATGCAGGCTGTCGAGATGCGATTCGTCTTGGGCATGGAGTGTTAGCCAAACCTTGAGATTGTCGATAACTTCTTCTTTTGTCAGGCCGCGCCAGGATGGTAGCAGGCCGAAGTTGCTGCCTGCTATATGCAACCTGTTGGGCAAGCCGTTCGCCAACAGGTGTCTGGCTAGTTGCGGGGTATAGCTGAACTCGCCTTTTTCGCCATGCCTGAAGTCACGCAGGATCTCTTCGCGCGTAATCTTCTTGCCTTTCATTGCGTACACCATGGCTAGGCAGCTCGGGCCACAGGTACTAGAATCGGGGTCTTGGAATATGTGGACGTCAGGCAGGCTGTTTATGCTCATCTTAGTATCTTATAGCCTGCCCCATGTTGAGGCAATGCCTCCACTTTGTAGCCAAGCTCGTTACACTTATAATTTGTGTCAGATTATGAAAATTCATTTTGCTGATTCGTCCTACCAGGTAGCTGATGGTTTTAAACGGCGGTATGTTGCCGAAGTCCGGCGCGCGTACCGGGATGTCAGTAAGCTGCTGCCGTTTGGTTCGCGGCATATTAATTTTTTCTCCAGCCGCGCGAGTATGACCCGATTCCTGGTATGCCGGATAATGCTCGGACGTACAATAGCGAATTTATAGATTTGGCGTTTAATCCGTGTGCCGGCAAAAAGGGTCTACAGGCAATCCTTAAGAACGCCCGGGCGTCGGTTTTTCATGAGATGAACCATGCCGCGGTTTAATATCTCGATTCTTCACCCGCGGTTTATCGACTGCTGTATCATGAAGGGGCTCGCGACCGTTTTTGAGCGCGATTACTGCGGTAGCGACCAGCCATATGCAAGTATCCGAAAGATGTGGCCGGCTGGCTACAAGAAATTATCGAGAAACAGGATGATATTTCGTGGGAGGAATACAAATTTGACCACCCGGACGGGCGGCACTGGATTGCCTACAAGGTGGGTACGTATCTGATTGATGGGGCTATGAAAAATTCCGGCAAAACGGTGATCGAACTGACTAAAATGGGCAATGATGAGATCTTGGCTTTAGCGGGTATCGCCGATTTGTGCGTCAAGCAGTAGTTACAGATAGAGTTAACGCGCCAGTTACAAAAACGTGCCTCACCTGTTTGTTAGTCGTTTGCGACCTGTTACTATTGTTGTATGCAGTATTCAAAACAAAACGCAAATGCTTACTCGAAACTTGGTATAGAGGGTGGCACGTATGCGCCAGCCCTGCTCATGGCCGGCAAATTACTGGACGACTTGGGCGGGTTAACCGCTCTGGATTTTGGAACTGGTACAGGCAGGACGGCTCGGTTTTTGAAACGGCTTGGTGCGGCCCGGGTGATTGCTGTAGACAATAACGCGAATATGCTCGCTGAACCAGGTACTGAAAGTGGTATAGAT
>CALKHY010000128.1 GCA_937988795.1 uncultured Candidatus Saccharibacteria bacterium | reverse complement strand
GAGGAGCAGGCCCGGGAGGAGACGATCCGGGCCACCCGCCGGTTCGCCCGGCGGCAGGAGTCCTGGTTCCGCCGCGACCCCCGGGTGATCTGGCTCCCCTTCGACGCGCCCGACCTGCAAGTTTGGAACTACCGCCAGCTAAAATACACGCCGCTCGAAAACGCCGAACTCTTCCGCCAGCAAAACAAAAAGATCAAAGAACTGAGCCAGAAGTTCGACAAAAAATACGGAGGCAAAGCGTGAACTTCGACTGGAACGACCTGGCGTTTGCGAGTAAAAAGCCGCTCAACGATCTACGAGCGACGTTCATTGCCGCGCCGCGCGAGATGAGCAAGGTACGATTCACTCAGCTGGTCAAAGAATATCTGCCCAAGGGCAACATCATTCTTGGCCTGGCCAAAGAGGAGTATGTGCTTGGCTTTGAAGACCAGCCGCAGTTCCGCATGCTGGACATCCAAACCGTCCAGCCAATTATCGACAAGGTGAATAACAGCCCTGCCAAATACAAGATCGCGACGCTCGCCTACAACCAGCGCGATCTGTTGCACGTGATTAACGGCCTTTCCATTCGGCGCTTCATAGGCGTGCGCGGCTCGTGGAAATATTCGTTCCACACCCAGCCGCCGTACTACGCGCTGATGAAAAAAGGCATCCCGTATGAGTTAATCTCGCCCTTTGCCAGCGAAGAAGAAGCCAAGGAATATGCTGCAAAAACCAAGCTGCTGACGCCACCAACAAGCGGCATGTACGACGAGCGCGAGATGCTCGATATCGCCACCCAGGCGGCCAAACAGTCGTATGACTATAGCTTCCAAACCGGCGTCAGCCTTGGCCGAAAGAAAGGGAAGAAGTACGAACTCCTCGCAACCACCTTTAACCCCGTCTTGCCGTACCAGACGTACGCCATGCACTTTGGCGCGAGTCGCGAAGTTAACTTTTCGCCGCCGCACGACCTCAACCACTATGACACCACGCACGCCGAGGTTGAGCTGATCATCAAAGCAGGGCGGGAAAAGATTAATCTAAAAGGCACCACGCTGTTCATCAACCTCTTGCCATGCCCAGCCTGCGCGCGCATGCTCTCTAGAACCGACATCGAAGAATTCGTGTACACAGAAGACCATTCCGACGGCTATGCCGTAAAAATGCTAGAATTGGCAGGAAGGAAGGTGAGGAGGGTAGTATGAAAGTGAGTATCATCGCCGCACTGACAGCCGACGGATTCATCGGCAAAACGCCGGACCAGTCGTCGACTGAATGGACAAACAAAGAAGACCAGTATCTCTTTAAAAAGTACATCAAAGCCGCCAACAACATGGTGATGGGGCTCAACACCTTCCTCTCCACCGCGCGCCGCTTCCCGACCGTCTTTAACAAAAGCATGCCTGGCCGGCGCCTCTTGGTCTACACCCACCATCCTGAAAAGATTGCCCAGTATGAAAATGTCGAGGCTGTCAGCGAACCACCTGAAGAACTAGTGAAGCGACTGGAAAGTGAAGGCGTCAAAGAACTCGCCATCTGCGGCGGCTCGCAAATCTACACCATGTTCATGCAGGCCGGCGTGGTAGACGACCTCTACATCGACGTCCAGGCCACCGTCTTTGGCACCGGCGTGCCACTCTTTAGCGGCCCACTCACAAATCAAATCAAAATGGAAGAAATCGAACGCATCGGCGAAAATAATCTGCTTATTCACTATAATGTCATAAGGAAGTAATTCTCGTCTAAACCGTACACCTACAAGACAATCATGCCGCCAAAACCCCGACACACCGAACCCATTCCTATGCCAGGAGAGACTGTGGTCTCGGCCGATTTCAGATCGTCATTTGAGACGGCTGTTGCGAAAATAGCAGATCCCCTCCAACTGACAACAGGTAGCGAAACACCGCGCGATACAAAGCCAGTAGTAAGTCCGTATCTAGCCCGTCTGGCCGATGTCTGTAGGTTTTTTACGGCGCAGGCGACAACTGAAGAAGAGCTAAAATTAGTAATAAACACGTTCGAAGAGCGAATGCTCGACGACCACTATAAAGCAATTGATAGCGGGCAAAAGGGCGTTGCATTTGCCCTCGATTCTATGTACAGGCATTTCCTGGTGGCCGCAATCAAACTCAATCTGTTTGAAAGCCCCATCTTTGTATCAGGATTGCTTAGGACAGCGGGAGTACTTGGCAAAGAGCGGCAGCCAGATACTGTAAGAATACTAAGAAAAATGTGGAGCTCGGCGCTCGGTGAATACCTGGCGGGAACTGACGAAGAGATTGCCAAAAAGTCGGTCTATAAGGCCAATATAGGATTACTAGCGCAAATAAAGGGAAGCAGACAACGGGCCGTCAATGCCGTAAAAGCGCTGCACGAGGCAGAAATTTTGTTCGAGGAAGATGATGAGGCCAATTTCTGGCACAGATATGCGCTGTCGGCAGCAATAAAAACACCCGAGTTCTTGCCGTTACTTGTAGATTACGCCGCCGATCCGAATATCTTCTGTCAAATTGTCTGGGGGCGGGGCATTGATTGGCGATTATCCAAAAACCCCGCAAGGGCCCGGTCAGAGACAACGCCCGTTACCAATTTATACATACGCCAATTGCTCCTCCACTATAGTAAAGACAGTTCAAGAAATAAACGTTTTGCACGACAAATACTGGAGCAACTGGAGTGGTCCGCGCCGTCAAAGCCGTCAAATTTATTAGAAGAAATAGTCGCGCTTGTCGACAACATGCTAATTCGGCTAAAGCAGGATGCACGAAGACGTGGAGGCACTACTAAGTTTTTGCCGCCGCCACTCCTTGTGGACGATGAAAGACGCCCTAAGGGGGTAGCTCTGGATCACACGATTGTGATGCGGGCTCTTGCCAGGCTTTTAAGTTTCACTAGGCCGAACACGGGGAAATATCCGTCAAATGCCCTGGAGACCATGGTGCTGCAGGACCATCTGCACTCCGAGTTCGCTGGCATGCTCTACTACGGGATGCCAAAGATACCAGCCG
>CALKHY010000127.1 GCA_937988795.1 uncultured Candidatus Saccharibacteria bacterium | reverse complement strand
ACCTCGACAGCAAAAACGGCACCGCCATCATCGAATTGTTCGAAAAGGTGCGCGAGGAGTTCGGTACCACCATCGTCGTTGTCACACACGATCCAAAAGTCGCGTCTCACGCCGACCGCGAAATAGTTCTGGAAGACGGGAGGGTTGCCGTATGATCGGCCTGCGCGACGCTACCATGCTGGCGCTCACCAAGCTCCGCACCCGGAAAATCCGCCTCACAGTGACCATTGTGGTATCCGGCTTGCTATTTAGCGGCCTTGCGGCAGCTTCTTTTGTGGCGCACGGCGTCATAAACAGCATTAACAGCTTTAGCAAAGAAGGACTGGGCAACCGCTATCTTGCGGCAGCCTACCCGATAACGTATTACAGCTTTTATGAAAATGAAGAAGTTATCGAGCGCGCCATAGCCATCCACAAGGACCTTGTCGAGCGTAAACAAGCCGAGGCCAAACGACTGGGGATTCCGTACGACCCGAGCATGGAACCGTCACCGGTCACCGAAGTCGACACGCCGAACGGTAAACATCGCTACTTGGATAACTTTACGCCGGCAGGCAAACAGGCCGTACTAGAATACCTGACCGCCAATCCGCTGCCTGGAGAGGAGGATCTCAAAAAAGTCGCTGCGCCGTACAATCCCAAGCAATTCTTTTCGTCCAAATACCTGTCGCCCAACCTCGAGGGCGCCCAGTTGAAAGTTCTCAAAGATGGCGAAGAACAGTTCGACAACAGACAAAATGACCGGCCTTTCAGAGGCGTTGACTCGCTGACGCAAGCATGGGTATTGATGAGCAGCGGCCTGCTGGAGCCATTCGTACTGCCGGGACAAAACCTGGACGTCGGCAGCGACGGCAGCATCCCCATCCTGGCGCCGTTCTCGGCCGTCGAGGAACTGCTTGAACTCAAAGGTCTACCCGCCTCGGCCAGCGCTGCCGAACGGCTGGAACGCACCAAAGAAGTGCGCGCCAAGGCGCCGGACATCCGCTTTGGTGTCTGCTACCGCAATAGTACATCGGCCAGCCTCTTGCAGCAGGCAATCGCTACCCAACAGGACATCGAGCGAAACAAGGACAAGAAAGACTACCGGCAGCCCGACCTCGTCTACGGCCTGCCGACCGAGCCGTGCGGCGAAGTGCCCATCGTACGCGACGTGCGCAGCAAAGCAGAAAAGGAGCTGGCTGCCAAACAGCAAGAATTCGACCGCATATTCGGCACGCCGGATCCCGAGCAGCGTATCATAACGTTCCGCATTGTCGGCGTTATGCCGGATATTGAATTCGGCCTTGGCGGCCCGGCATTTGGCATTAACGAAATTATACGCGGCTTGGTAGCGTCCAGTCTGGGCGGCGGCTGGTTTACGCCGACCGAAGCTACAGGGAAGGATCCGTTCCTAAATGAACTGTTCACGGCGCCGTCCATTTTCAGCGGCCCCGAATCCCTGTACGTCGAATTCAACACCGCAGCGCAGGCAAAGACTTTTATTGATAAAGAAACGTGCAAGCCCGACTTCGCTAAAGTGGGGCTAGAAGGCAATCCGATCCAGTACTGTATCGAGCAGGGCAAGGGCCCGTTCGACATTATGCCGTTCGGCAGCAACAGCCTGGCGCTGGAAGACGCGCGCAAAGGCTTTGGCAAAATCTTCGGCTGGGCCGCGCTTGGCGTGAGTGTCATCGCCGGTATCATCATGATGGGTACGGTCGGCCGCATGATCGCCGACAGCCGGCGCGAGACCGCGGTATTCCGCGCTATCGGCGCCAAACGACTTGATATTGCCGAGATATACCTTGTGTATGCCATTTGTTTGTCGTTGCTCGTCGCCCTGTTTGCCATAGTCGTCGGACTAGCCTTTGCGCTTTACGCTGATCATCGCTGGTCTACGGAGGCCACGGTTCACGCACTCACCGCGTACAACGCGCACGACCTTAACAAAACCTTCTCGCTTTACGGCTGGCACACACCTAATGTACTCGTAATCGTCGGGCTGGCCCTGGCCGCGGGACTACTCAGCGCCGCATTCCCACTGCTACGCAATCTACGCCGCAACCCGATTCGCGACATGCGTGATGAAACATGAACCCACCCCGGCGCGACCGGTTGCAAGCCTGCCGGCAAGTGCGCTAAGATGTATATAACTTACGCTTATAGAGGGTAGAGGGTACTGTGAGCGAACACGTAATTGAGCTGAATGGGAAGCGCTACGACGCCGTCACCGGCGCCTTTTTGGGCAAGAGCCACGTTATCCCAAAGCACATTACTGATCGCATCGTGCACGGCAAGGCGATCGACGGCTTTGTGCGCCCGCAGGCCGCTAAACCAAAGACCGAGACCAAACAAGCTGTCAAAGAGACAGCCAAGGCTGTTAGCCCGAAAAACCGGGTTATCGTAAGGAGTACCGCCAACAAGGCACGGACGCAGGCCAACCCCATCAAACCCCACACACCCCAGGCGTCTAAAACGCTCGCGCGGCGTCACATCCGAAAGCCCTCGTTTACCATGAAACCGGCCATCAAACCGCAGCTGCCGGTCGAGGCAACAGCCCTGCCGTCGGCAGTGATTCGCAAGCGGTCCGCCCTCAGCGTCGCCCCCCGCCGACAGCAGCGGGCGGCCTCGACTATCCGTCATCCGGCCATCCAGCGCTTCAAAACGCCGGCGACACACACAGTAGTTAAGGATATTCCGGTCATTCCGGTCAGTCCCGCTCCGCTACCGCTCCAGAAACCGGTGGCCGCTATTCCGGTAGCCGTTCCGCCGGCCCAACCGGTCAAACGCAAGGAGCAGACTAAACCACATAGCGATATCTTTGCCGCCGCCATTGCCAAGGCCACCAGCCATGAACAGCCTGAACCCAAGATCCGCCGGCGCCTGAGCGGCAAGCGACGTCTGGCAAATGTACTGGCGGTTGTCGGCACCTTCCTGATAATCGGCGGCTTCATCACATACCTCAATCTGCCGGGCATCCAGATGCGGATCGCATCGTTCCAAGCAGGATTTAGTGCGTCGCTGCCAACATACACCCCAACGGGTTACGCCCTTGACGGGGGCGTGCAGCGCTCCGGCAACACCATCTCACTCACGTTCCGCTCCGGCGACCAGATGTACCGCATCACCCAGCAATCATCCAACTGGAACAGCCAGACACTTCTCGATAGCACACTGGCGCTTAATGACGGCCACCAAACCATCCAAAAGAACGGCCAAATTATCTACATCTACGAAGATGGTGGCACCAATGCAGCCTGGGTCAACGGCGGCGTGCGCTACGACCTGACCGGCAATGCCCACCTCTCCGAAGACGAGGTGGCTGCTATCGCTACCAGCATGTAGCAGACGTTCAACAAATCTTTTGCCACAGATTGTACGCGACAATCGCCGACTCTAAATGCATTTGCCGCAGGCGTTCGGGCGCACCCGGGCGGGCAGGGCGGGCGGCGCGATCAAAGAAAAATCCCGCCATCCACTGTAGTGCGTCGGCGTCCAAAAGTGGTCGACAGTGCGTAAGTACGTTAAGTCCTGATTTGTGCACGTGCACTAAAGTAGTAGCCAAATCAATCCGCCTATCGCCCAGCTGCAGCTGGTTCCAATCGATGAGCTTCACTTGCCGGCGATGGGGATTCCATGGGCAATTGTCGGCTCTTAAGTCATTGTGCACCAATCTATCGCCGGCAAATCTAAACTGCGCACTCTTTGCGGCCATTGCTGCAAAATTAAGCGACTTAGCCAACTTTTCTTCATTAACCGCCCTCAGCCGCCTTATAAGCATGGTCCGGCGATGAGGCGACGCCAGTAGCTGCCGCCAGCCATCATCCTTCTCGCTAATTATTTCCTCGCTAAAATACGCTCTGTCTGGCCCGCTTACCGGCAAAGCGGCGAGCGCGTCCATGGCTTCAAGCGTTCGACTCAAGCGCGCCTCTGTCCATTTGCACGACCAATCCCAGCCGTCTTTCGGTGTCAGGGCTTCAATTGCAAAGCCCGTAGCATCCGCATTTATCGACAATAAACGAGGAACAAAAGGATATCCCACACGCTTCAAAAACCAATATGCATTAACTTCGCGCCGGGCCCAGTTTTTAGTTTGACTATTCGTACCAATCTTTACAAATACCTCTTGTCCGTCAGACAAGGTAACGAGCCCGCGGCGTGCCAAGGTAAATCCGCCGTCAACCTTCCGCAAGGCGCCTAAGCGCCGCTCAATCTCGTTCCATGCAACTATGTCCCCACCCATCTACCAAGCATAGCAGAGGAGCGCCTTCCCAAAAGAGAAGTTTTCCTCTTGTAATTTACCGGAGTAAAGTTATATAATAACTGTGACATGAAACCAGCCAGGACTAGATTTGCACCGAGCCCGACCGGGTATTTACATGTTGGCGGTGTGCGCACCGCTTTGTTTGCATGGCTAGTGGCCAGACAAACTGGCGGACAATTTATTTTGCGTCTGGATGACACTGACAAAAAGCGCGAAGTTGAGGGATCGGGTCAGCACATAATCGACTCGCTCAAGTGGCTGGGACTAGACTGGGACGAAGGCCTCGACAAGGGCGGCCCGTATGGCCCATACATCCAAAGCCAGCGCCTGAACATTTACAAAGAGTGGGCTAAGAAGCTGATCGAAAAGGGCAGGGCATACGCCGACCCCTACACCAAGGAAGAAGTCGACCGGTTCCGCGCCGAAGCCCAGGCAGCCAAAAAGCCGTTTTTGTTCCGCAACTACCGGCCCGAAAATCCACCCGCCTGGGACGGCACACAGCCGCTACGCTTTAAGTCCGAGCCAAAGGCTTACACCTGGCACGACGCTGTAATGGGCGAGTTGTCTGCCGGTGAGGAGGCGGTGGACGATTTTATCATCATCAAGTCCGACGGCTACCCGACCTATAACTTTGCGCACATCATCGACGACTACACCATGCAGGTCACGCATATCATCCGCGCACAGGAGTTTATTGCGTCCGTGCCGAACTACCTCAACCTCTACGAAGCGCTGGAGATCGTGCCGCCGATTATGGCCACTGTACCGCCTATCATGGGTCCGGACGGCAAGAAAAAATTGAGTAAGCGCGACGGCGCCAAAGACATCTTGGACTACGCTCGCGAAGGCTATCTGCCGGAAGCGCTCGTTAACTTCATAGCCTCCCTCGGCTGGAACGACGGCACCGAACAGGAGATATTCACAGTCGAAGAACTCATCCAAAAGTTCAGACTAAACCGCGTGCAGCGCAGCGGCGCCAACTTCGACGAACGTCGCTTAATCTGGATGAACGGCGCACACATCCGCAGAACGCCACCCGACAAACTATATGAGCGCAGCCAGGGATTCTGGCCGGCCGAAGCCGAAAACTACGATGTCGACTACCGCAAGAAAGTACTGGGGCTTGTACAAGAGCAGATCGG
>CALKHY010000126.1 GCA_937988795.1 uncultured Candidatus Saccharibacteria bacterium | reverse complement strand
GATCTAGCGCCCTCAGGCCATTTTGGAATGTCATGCCGGCAACAGGGTTCACCTGCGTCTGGTTAACGCCAGGGATGCGGTACTCTACTGGGTCTTCGATGGTCGAAATGTTGACTGTCGGATTGTTGAGCGAGCTTAACACACTAAAGAGTGTCGTCGACTTACCTGATCCGGTTGGACCAGTAACTAACACCATGCCGTGCGGCTGACTAATAGCATGCTTGAGTCGCTCCTTGCCTTCGCCCCAAAAGCCAAGTTCATCAAAATTGGCCGCGCGGCTCGATTCGTTCAAAATACGCATCACGCACTTTTCGCCATCCACGACCGGCAGGGTGGATACGCGCAAGGCATACACCGAGTCGTTAACCTGCACCTTAAACCGGCCGTCCTGTGGCGCGCGGTGCTCGTCTATCTTGAGGTTCGACAAAATTTTGATGCGTGAAATCAGCGCGCCGAGCACGTTGCGCGGCAAGCGATCGACTTCGCGTAAAATACCGTCAATACGATAGCGTGTAACGATCACGTCTTCGCGCGGCTCGATGTGGATGTCGCTGGCACCTGATTTAATAGCGTATTCGATGATTAGGTTGACTGTCTGGGCGATGGGTGAGTCTTCGGCAATCGCGCCCTCGTCGACTTCTTCTTGTTTCTCTTCCTCTTCCTCAACCGGGATAACTTTGGTGAGTTCGGAAGTAATGTTCTCGCCACGATATTGGTCAAGCGCGGCCTGCAGCACGCTGGGCGGCACAATGTGAATGTGGATGTTGTTGCCAAGTTGCTGCTGCAGGAAATTCCGCGCCTGCACGTCGTCCGGATCCTCCATGGCAACTGACACCATGCTCTTGTCGGCAGCAAACACCACGGCGCGGTACTGACGGGCGAGACGTTCGGGCAGGAGATTCAGTACCTCTTTCTTGATGGCCTTCGGGTCAAACTCGGCAAACGGAACCTCGATCTCTTTGGCATACAACTTGGTCAGATCAACCTCGGAGATTAGCTTATTTTTAAGCACACTCTCATGCAGCGTCTTTTTAGACGCGGTCGCTTGAGTATGCAGTTCAGCAATCTGGCTGTCTGTTAAGCCATGCTGCTTGAGCAGCTTCTCCATCAGAGAGTCGATGATGCGCATAGTTTACGCCCCGTCGGCTGTATTAGTGTCCATTTACTAAAAATTGTAGCAACAATTCCAAAAAAGCAGAAGCGCTTTGATGCACAATATATGGCTACAGGGGGGCTAGCCGTTTAATGCCAGTTTCGTGAGCAGAGCGCGGGCTGCCGGCGGATCGGGCAAACGGTGTTTGGCAGCGGTTTCGCCCTCGCCGATCTTAACTGTTGCGGCATGTTCGGGCATGGCGAGAAAGAGGTCTTCGTCCGTAACGTCGTCGCCCACAGCCAGCACAAAATCGTAATCGTCAAGATCAAACCACCGGCGGACGCTTGAACCCTTGTCAATGCCGAGCGGCTGTACTTCTACGACCTTACTGCCGCGCAGGATTCGCAAACCAAGTTCTGTGGCAAGACCCTCCAGTTTATCCAGCAGTTTTGCAAGCACTGGCATGACTGTCGCCTCGTCGGCCTTACGGTAATGCCAGGCGAGTGAGTTAGATTTTGTCTCCACCAGCGACCCCGGAACCTGCTGGGTGCTCGTGTCCATGAGCTTGCGGACCGATTCCTGCCACGCAGCAGGCAGGGCATCGGCAAATCGCCACTCTTCGCTTGGGGCTCGGTACGCCATGCCATGTTCGGCTACAAAATAGACCGGCAGCCCGCCGAACCAATGCTCTAGCGTCTCATGATCCCTGCCACTGACAATGACAACCACGTTCTTGTCGTCCGACGCCAATTGCTGCAGCAGTTGCTTGATTTCCGGTGTCGGCACCGCTTGCTCGGGTTGCAATTCAAATTCGCGCAGCGTGCCGTCATAGTCCAATAGCAGCAGGCGCTTTCCGGCGCGCAAGTACCAAGCATGCAGATCATGCAGCATACGATCCATGCGCTCATCGTACCACATAACAGGTGTAGTGTGTCGCATGGTATAATGACACTATATGGATCACTCGAGGCAAACGCTGGCAGTGGTTTTGGTAGTGGTGGCTATCGTTTCGCTCGTCACCTTCGGCTTCACGTTCAGCCAGGTCAACCAGGAAAAACAACGCCTCGAAGCAGATATCGAATACCGGTCATCTCTGCTGGCTAACGCACTAAAAGCTCCGGTCAGCACAAGTCTCGACAACAAAAAACAGACACAGGCTATCGTCGACCGCTTTACCAACGACCAGCGGATTGCAGGCGTGGGCATCGTTGATAACATCAACAGTCTGATTGCCAGCTCGTCGACACTGGTCGAAGAAATTCCAGTTAGCCAGCGCCTGGCAGCCGACGCCATGGATTCCAGTACCTCCGACTCCGCATTCGTCACATACCGTGGCCAGCGGATGCACGTCTTTGCCGAACCGATCCGGAATCCCGAAGGCCAGGGGGTTATCGGCGCAATTCTGGTCGTACAGAAAGCCTCGTACATCGACCAGCACATCTCAGATGTCTGGCGGCGGAACGTTCTGCGCTTGATCATTCAGGTTACAATCTTCTCACTGGCCATCCTGATCGTCCTCCGACTACTCGTCCAGCGGCCGCTGCGACGGCTTCTGAATTCGCTGCGTTCCACCAAGAACGGCGGCGGAGAAGACGGGCAAATGTACAAGAGCTCGCTGTTTGGTCCGGTGTTGCAGGAATTCTCCAGCATCCAAAAGAGTCTGGTTCGCGCCAAGCATGCAGC
>CALKHY010000125.1 GCA_937988795.1 uncultured Candidatus Saccharibacteria bacterium | reverse complement strand
ACCGCGTAGAAAGCATGGTAGTACCGGAAGGCGGCCTGCACATTATGGGCGCCGACGGCCATCTCTACAGCTTCCCTGAAGGCCAGATGGACCGCAGTACTTGGAGCGCTGCTATGCACGTTGTGTACCAGGGCGGTGAAATTATCACTCCTGAAGCAGCCGCCGAGCACATGGCAAACCAGTTGGCGGAAACCTTGGTTAACCCTGAACTCAAGCAGAACGTAACCAGCGCTTTTAGCGAATACATGAGCGGCTACACCGCTGATGAGCAGGCGGTATTAGTTACCGACCCAAGCCTGCAGCAAGGCTTCGAGAACTTCTTGAAGGCCCAGCACCCAGAGTTGGTTGGTAACCCCGAGGTGCAAGCCTATCTGGAAAATGGTGGCCTCAAGGAGCTGGTTGGTGACACTCCGGCCGGCCAGGCGGCTAACGCTGCCGCTGCTAGCGCCGAGCAGTTCTCTGCTCTAAGCGAGTCGGCGACCAGCGGCTTGGAAAACTACATGGAAACTCACAAGCCTGAGATCCCAGCCGGCACCTCACTGGCCGACTACTCCCAGGTCTACGCTGACCAGTATCTGAATTACTTGAGGACGCTGCCTGAATATAGTGACCTGCCGGTAAGCGGCCCTGACCATGACGCCCTGCGCCTTGAGCTGGCTGAACAGGTCCGCAACGAGATAGTGAAGGACAAGCTGTTCGCTGCCGTCCAGGCTCGTCGCTAGATAGCGTAAACAAATTGAGTAGTATACAATACAGTAAAACTAAGAAGGAAAACAAAAACTATGCAAAACCAACAAAACAACGCAGCTCCTGACTTTACGGCACTGATACGCGAACTGGGCATCGACAAATTGCCGCGCGAGGAGCAAGAAGAAGTCTTAGGTAACATCCTAGAAACAATCAGCATGCGGGTACTGACACGCATTTCTGATGCGCTTACCGATGAGCAGTACAAGCAGATTGAGGCGCTCACCGAGCAGGATCCTAAAAAGGCTAATGAAGCACTGATGGGTATGGTCTCGAACGAGCAGCAGCTCAAGATCTTCCAGGAAGAGATCGACGCCGTTAAAGAGGAACTCAAAGGCCTGATGGCGCCAGAAGGTACTAACCAATAATGCCGCCCCGGTAACAGAAAAACACCGGGTCAATAACCAAGCAGGGGACGTACACGACAGATGTATTGCGCCGTGCCGATGCAGCAGGATGCTGCGAACGGCACGGCGCATAGTGTCGACTATCCCCTCACAGCAAGTAGTGCGTTACGCACGACACGGCTTACGCCGTTCCGGCTGCACTACGCCTGACCCTACTTGTTGCGAGGGGAATAGTCGCCCGCCATAGTTTATTGCAATAAATTCAATTTTATGATATAATAAGATCATATATGAACGTTCTTTCTTTTGAAAGGGGTGGGCCGCCCTTGGCTTCATCACTATTCTTTGCAGAACCGCCAGTCCAGACTGAAAGATCCCAGATAGCCGCTGCCGCCCGGTTGCTGCGGGTATTGGATTACGTTGGTGCCGCTCCAGTATTCGGCGATGCCAACAACCGTGAAGCGTTGCGTACCAGCTGTCATACGGCCAGTTTATTGATGGCTCGCTGTGATTAATGGTATTGCGACGAACACCCCCACTGCATCCCGTGGCTTTAGCGAGGCTGCCATGTGCATGGAGAAATTTTCACACGACGGGACTGATGGACCGATTGTGTATTTGGCGCCAGACCCGGAGCTGCGTGATGAATTACTGCAGCAGACGTGGGAGGGTGTGCAAAAGATGGATGGCCGCCTGCCTGCGGTAGGCCGGTTGTTGGCAACCACAATCTTCCTCGTCCAACCCTTTCTTCACGGTAGCAAGCGGACGGCCCGAATTGTTGATTTGCTGGTTAGGGAAGGGTACGACGGTTCTGAGAGCTCGGCCAATGCTCTTGTGGCCGCTGTTGCCAACAATGAACCAAGGGCCGACGTGGCCTTTAGTGAACTGGGTGAGGCCTTGGCGGCCGATTACGCTGACCTCTTAACCGATGAGTATGTAGGGACTGGCGCCGATGCTGTGGAGATCGAGGGCATAACAGCAATCCCGGCTATTGTGAACGTCCCTGGGCTCGACGACAATGAAAAGGAATCACTGGCCGACCTGTTGCGTGAGCCTGATTTTAATATTCCTTTGGTACTTGGGTGGGCGAATCACACAGGCAGAGATATTTCAGACTTCGCGGATAACGGGGTTATTGACATCAAAAAAGTGCTTCGGGCGTGTACGGTTGACGACTATCGGGCCATGCTCTGGTGCAACGATCTCCATAAATCAGGGTTTATTTTGAGCATTGTTCGGGCATTTGCCGATAATGAGACCATTGTGTATGGCGACATTATGGAGTTGACGGACGCCTTTTGGCCCAAGCAGGCCGTTCGGCAGGTGCCGCAGCAACGTGTGCCAAGTATGGCTTGACAGGTGAATTAGCACTTGGCTATAGTTAGTGCTGACACGTTGGCACTCGAACTATTTAAGTGCTAACGTCTTTGCTAAAAACAGAATGTAATGGAGGATAAAACCGTATGAGCGTGAGCGTTAACCCTCTTGGCGACTACGTTGTCGCCCAACCCGAAGAAGCGCCGACCAAGACGGCTAGTGGCCTGTACTTGCCAGACAAGGCAACCGAAAAGCCAAAGGTGGCCAAGGTGCTGGCAACCGGCCCCGACGCCAAGCAAGTCAAAGTTGGCGACCGTATTTTGTACAAAAGCTACAGCCCGACCGAGGTCAAAGTGGACGGCGTAGAGTACCTGCTCGTTAAAGAAGAAGATATACTCGCAACCATTAAATAGGAGGACGACCGATGGCAAAGAAGGTGTTCTACGACGACGATGCCCGCAGGCGCGTGCTTGCCGGCGCACAAATTCTGTACAACGCAGTAAAGACCACCATGGGTCCGAAGGGCCGCAATGTGGTCATCAGCAAGAGCTTTGGCGCGCCGACCGTGACCCACGACGGCGTAACCGTAGCTAAGGGCGTGGAGATTGCCGATGTTGACGACGAGACCTTGGGCTACAAGGTTGGTGCCGAGCTCATCAAGCAGGCGGCCAGCAAGATGAACGACGTGGCTGGTGATGGTACCACCACTGTGACCGTGCTGACCTACCACATCCTGAATGAGGCCAACAAGCTGATTGCTGCCGGCCACAACCCGATGCTGCTTCGCAAAGGCCTTGAGGCTGCCGCCCAGGAGGTGCTGGCCAAGCTCGACGGCATGCGCGAGGACATCGCCGGCAACAAGAGTCGCATTGCCGAAGTTGCCACCATCAGCGCCGGCGACAAGGAGATCGGTGACCTCATCGCCGACGTCATGGACAAGGTTGGCCGCGATGGTGTGGTGACCGTCGAGGAAGGTCAGAGCCTCGAGCTCGAGAGTGAAGTTGTCGAAGGTTTCACCTTCGACCGCGGCTACATTAGCCCATACATGGTCACTGACACCGCCCGCATGGAGGCTGTCTACGACAAGCCGGCCATCCTGATTACCGACAAGAAGATCAGCTCGGTCCAGGAGTTCCTGCCGATCCTCGAGAAGCTGGCGCAAGCTGGCAAGAAGGACCTGGTCATCATCGCCGAGGACGTCGAGGGCGAGGCGCTTGCCACTCTGATTCTCAACCGCTTGAAGGGTGTGTTCAACACCGTTGCCGTAAAGGCACCGTCCTTCGGTGACCGCCGCAAGGAGATCCTGGAAGACATCGCTATCCTGACCGGCGCAACCGTCATCACCGAAGACCGCGGCATTACTTTCGAGAACGCTGACCTCAGCATGATCGGTTCGGCCCGCAAGGTGATCGTTGACAAGGACGACACCACCATTGTTGAGGGTGCTGGCAACGCCGCTGACGTTACTGCGCGTATCAACCAGATCAATGCCCAGATTGCTGCTACCACCAGCGACTACGACCGCGAGCAGCTCGAGAAGCGCCGCGCTGCACTCTCCGGCAAGGTTGCAGTCATCAAGGTTGGTGGTGCGACCGAAACCGAGATTGAAGAGAAGAAGTTCCGCGTTGACGACGCCGTTGCTGCTGTCAAGGCCGCTCTGGCCGAGGGTATCGTGCCTGGTGGTGGCGTAACACTCATCAATCTGACGAGCGCTATTACCACTTCGACCGACGATGACGCAGCTATCACTGCCGGTAAGCAGATTCTCAAGAACGCGCTGGAGCAGCCGTTCCGCATTCTGCTCACCAACGCCGGCATCAACGCCGACGAGTGGCTGCCGCAAGTCAAGAACGGCAAGCCGGGCTTTGGTGTTGATGTCAACAACCCGACCCAGCTGGTCGACCTCAAGGCTGCCGGCGTGGTCGACCCAGCCCGCGTGACCAAGGAGGCGCTGCTCAACGCTGTTTCGATTGCCGGCACCAGCATTACCATGGGCGCGCTGGTTGTCGAAGTGCCCGAGAAGAAGGAAAGTGGCGCTGACCCAGCTTCTATGGGAATGATGTAGTGATATAAGGAAAGGGAACCCAGAAAGGTTCCCCTTTCCTTAGCCTCGCCCTTGGCGAGAGATCCTTTCCCTCCAATGATAAAAATCCCTCGGAATGAATCCGAGGGATTTTTGGTTTTTTGAGATTGGCCATCCGTGAGCTTTATTGTTGGATGGGTGATGTAATAAAGTCTTTAGCGGCTTGACAGTGTGGGGCTGGACGGAGGATTATAGAAGCAAACAAACAGTTGCAGTTAAAAAGGCCGGAGCTTTTCCGGCCTTCTTTTCGTTTGACTGTTTAGAATTACTGACCCTGATTTTGTTGCTGAGTGAAGTAGTTGATTTCGTTGATGATATCGAGCAGCGCCTGGGCGCGGATTTTGTCGTCTTCGATCTTTTGTGCCGCCTCGTACGCGTCTTTTAACAATGTTTGATTGTCTGATGCTTGTATGAGCATCATGAGCGTGCGGAACCGCTCGAGCGG
Source organism: uncultured Candidatus Saccharibacteria bacterium (assembly GCA_937988795.1). Lineage (GTDB taxonomy): Bacteria > Patescibacteriota > Saccharimonadia > Saccharimonadales > UBA4665 > PMNU01. The sequence continues at coordinate 1,726 of CALKHY010000125.1, read as the reverse complement.
CGTTTGGTCGAGATGGTTAATCAAAGGTGTAAGCTGCTGCAACGCCTGCTTTTTGATGTCGAGCAGCTCGCCGCCGGTACCGACTCCGGACGGAGAGCCAAAAGCGCCTTGCGAAGCGTCGTCTGGCAGGGCAGGGGCGCTGCTTGCGGAAGAGTCAGAGGAGCCAACCATAAATGAATCATTCTGGCTGCCGGCACTTGTTTGTACAGGAATGTTCGTGCTAGTACTGCCCACCAAGTCGTTCGCACCTTTCAATGTGTCACCACTTTGCATAGTGGCAGTGTTGTCTTGTCCTCCAAACATATTCCTCCCCTACAAATTGCTATACTTAATGATACTACCCAAAGAAAGTAAGCACAAGAGGAATAGGAACATAAGGTATGCTCGACGATTTAAAATATATCCACGAAAAAGACGCCGACGATGCGCTGGGGGTGGCTGGGCGCCAATGGCAGTATTTGCATCACGATTTTGGCGTAAGCTTTCAACCGTCAGCTGAAATTCGAAACGTCGTACTGGGCGGTATGGGTGGTTCGGCGCTGTACGCCGTGTTTTTGTATTCATGGCCAGGACTTTCGGTGCCATTTGAGATTTCGCGAAATTACAACATTCCGGGGTATGTCGACAAGTACACGCTCTTTATCGCATCCAGCTACTCAGGCAATACAGAGGAAACGCTTAAGGCGCTCAGCGAGGCTGAACAAAAGGGTGCCCAAATCGTAGTACTCGCAGCCGGTGGCAAGCTGGCGGAGCGGGCCGAGCAGGCCGGCTATCCACTGATTCGCGTTCCCGGCGGCATTCAACCGCGGATGTCGACATTCTACTGCCTTTCCGGCCTGATCCAGCTGCTTGAACCGCTCGGTCTGGTGCCGGCTGGCAGCCTGGAGGAACTGCACGAGGCAGGGGAGTGGCTGGGTAAGCAAACAGAGGCGTGGGCGGCAACTGTGCCGACCGCCAAAAACCCTGCCAAGCAGCTGGCACAGGAGCTGCTGGGTAAAAGCGTGGTGGTGTATTCCGGCGCCCGGCTGGCACCAGCGGCCAACAAGTGGAAAATCTGCATTAATGAAAATGCCAAAACAGTGGCCTGGTGGAACCAGTTACCGGAGTTTAACCACAACGAGTTCATCGGTTGGAGCGAACAGCCGGTGGACAAGCCGTATGCAGTTGTCGAACTCCGCTCGAACTTGGAGCATCCTCGTACACAAAAACGGTTCGAGGTAACCGAACGTCTGCTGTCGGGCAAGCGTCCGGCGCCAGAAGTTGTGCAGGTGCAGGGTGACACTGTTCTAAAGCAGCTACTCTGGGCGGCGGCGCTGGGCGACTTCACGAGCCTCTATTTGGCGATTTTGAACGGCTTAAACCCAACACCAGTGGAACTGGTAGAGCGGTTCAAAGTCGAACTCAATAAGTAATCTGGTCTAATCTGTTATACTATCCTGTAATGGAAGAGATACGAAACACGCTCGCCGGCGTGATCAAAAAGGTGTTCGACCTCAACGTACCGGTAGAGCTAACCCGACCAGACGAACAATTTGGCGATTATGCTACAAACGTCGCCATGCAGCTGGCTGGCCGGCTTAAGCGCAACCCGCGCGAAATAGCCGAGGAGCTGGCGGGTGCTTTGCGTGAGGAGCTTGGCGACCAGGCCAAAGAGGTGAGCGTTGCCGGTCCAGGCTTTATCAATATCACGCTCAGCGACGAGGCGTTACTGGAGCTGGTTACTACT
>CALKHY010000124.1 GCA_937988795.1 uncultured Candidatus Saccharibacteria bacterium | reverse complement strand
CGCCAAGCTCACCATGAGCGGCAACGGTCGGCTGGAAATCCCGAACCACATCAACTTTACCGGCGCCAGCCCCGGGCGTGTCATTAATGCGGGTGTATTGGGGGCCGGCGGCAGTGGTTCGGTGAACGGCAGCGACACCGCTGGAACGGTCAACCTTAACACCGGTGACAACCCAACAGCTGGGTGTTTTGTGCGCATCAGGTTTAACATGCCCTACCAAAACACGCCAAATGTCATTATTTCGCCGATCAACGCGGGCGCGGCGCAGACCCAGTATTACGTAACCGTATCCAACACCGAATTCCAAATCTGCACGCTCAATACACCACCCAACAACCAAGTTTTCGGCTTCTCCTACTTCGTCACCGGCACATAAAATAAGCTGTCATTAGGACGACTTCTGCTGCCGTGGAGGTCTCGGGATATTTGACAGGCACCCAGTCTTTTGGCTACTTTTGGAATCAAAAGTAGCTCGTGGCAGGTCGAAGGCTTGACCGAAAGACAAAAAAGAATTTTTCCTTGATTAGGCCCTGTCCTTCGAAGCGCCATGCGAAGAAGGATGAATTCCAGGTCAAGTCGGAATGGCGGCGATTGTGGTCCGTGTTAACAGAGGTGTAAGTTGACAAAGTGGTTATGCTTATGGTAAAATAAAAAGATAGGGGTACTCTCTTTAGGGCCGACTATACGTCGACGAAAACAGTCACTTTTTCAGATTTAACATGCATAATAGCGCGGTTGATTTTGATGCGTCGCTCTCCCGCCTCGGTTTTAATAACTAGCTCGCACGGCACCAGCATGCACAAGAAATTGTGGTGCTGCGGCAGGATGTCGAACGGCCCGGTTTCGTTGACGGCCGACACGCTGTAGGCGTCGCCTTCAAAAAAAATCTGGAACGGCGCGTATACCCTTACAAAGATCATCGGCCGGCCCTGGGCGTCGGTTGATACTGAGTTGCCGGCCGCGTGTTCTGCTGCCTGCTGGGCTTGCGCCCGGGCCAGCGCTTCGCCGCCTGGCGTTTTCTCCTCTATCATGAGGCCAGAATCTCCTCGACGCCGTCAAGCGTCTGTTCGCGCGTGAAGTACTCGCCCGGGATGCCGGACATTTTTTCCATCACGTTGAACTGCTGGCTGAAGTACTGGATGAGCTTCTTGGCCTTGTTGTAATCGTCGCGATCTTCGGCCGAGAGCTCGGACTCACCGATGATCGCCACGATGCCTTTGAGCGAATTGTACTTTTCGATAATGGCCTGCACGCGGGAGTTGAGCAGGTAGTGCCGCTCGCCCACAATCTCGGGCGTCATCAGGCTGGAGGTGGAGGCGTTGATGTCCACGGCCGGACGGATACCCTGCGCGGCCACGGCTCGCGAGAGCACGATGACCGAGTCCAGCTCGTGCTGGATCATCTGCACTGCCGGGTCGGAGAGGTCGTCGGCCGGCACGTAAATGGTCTGGAGTGCGGTGATC
>CALKHY010000123.1 GCA_937988795.1 uncultured Candidatus Saccharibacteria bacterium | reverse complement strand
GCATACGAGATTGGTCAGTGACTGGAGTTCAGACGTGTGCTCTTCCGATCTCGCCCAATGGATAAACGGTCTGGAGGGAATCGCAAATACAGTGACGATCGACGCCATGCAAGACCAAACGATCGAGGAAGGCTTGCTCGACAGCACACCGTTTTATTTCCAAGGCGACGTTACTAATGAATCTCCAAAGTATTCTACCGACAACCACCGACCGCAGGGCTGCGCTATCGCCTGCTTCCGCATGGTTTGCTGTGACCTGATTGAGCGGCCGGTCAGACATGATGATGTAGTACCACAACTGCGCAAATTCTTTGGAACCCACCTAATCGAAAACTATCAGTACCTCAACTTCTTCCACTCAACAGCGCTTGCCAATTTTACCGGGCGGCGTTTCGCGACTATCGATATGACCGGAGCGGATTTCGACACCATCGCCAAGATCGCGCGTAGCGTCCGGACAAAATGGCCCGGATCAAACGTGTACTGCGTTGCGCAGCTCGGCTCGGAAACGGCGGCGAGAGCCATCATACACCAAGGAGTACTGCTTGCCGTCGACAAACACGATGTGACATACCACGATCCGTCGGGCATTTTCGGCGGTCCGGCGCGGACGGTGCCCAAAATAGACTTTGTGCAGCGGTGGGCACGAGGACTTAACCGGGCCCTGTTTGTTATCGCTCGTTAAGTTGTCTCTCTACTATTGCAGACAGCGCGGTCAGGAACACCTGGTTCTCTACCTCGGTGCCGATTGATACGCGCAGCCAGTCAGCCAGACCGTACGATGCAAGAGGCCGGATGATGACACCTGCCTTCAGTAGCTGCAGGCTCGTTTCGGCGGCATTTGGAACCCGGACAGTTACAAAGTTGCCGTGGGCGGGCATAGTCTGTAGGCCGAGCTCGGCAAGGCTGTCGAGCAACTGCTTGCGGCCAGCGCGATTCGTTTGAACGGTTCGGGCCAAAAACTCTTCGTCGTCCAGCGCCGCCTCAGCGGCAGACAGCGCCAGCAAGTTAACATTAAATGGTTGGCGGACACGGTTGAGCAACTCCGCCACTTCCGGTGCTGCGACTGCGTAACCAACCCGCAAACCTGCCAGGCCGTACGCTTTGGAAAATGTACGGACGACGATAAGATTCGGGTGCTCTTTGAGCCAGCTGATGCTGTCGGCCCGATCTTCGTGCTCCAGATATTCGTAGTAAGCTTCATCCAAAACAACGACCACTTCTTGCGGCACCTTTTCGAGGCACTGCTTGAGTTCGCGTGCAGGCACCAGCGTGCCAGTGGGATTGTTCGGGTTGGCAATCCAGACGACGCCAGTCTTGGGCGTAATCGCCGCCAGCATAGCATCCAGATCGTGCCCAAAATCCTTGTCGGCAACGATTATGTTGCGCGCGCCGACAGATTGCGTTGCAATGGCATAGATTGCAAAAGCGTAACGCGACGACACCGCCTCCCGGCCCCA
>CALKHY010000122.1 GCA_937988795.1 uncultured Candidatus Saccharibacteria bacterium | reverse complement strand
GTTACCCTCACGGGTACGCTCACCAACGCCGGCGAACACCGAGTAACCGCTGTGGTACTTGGCGATGTTGTTGATGAATTCCTGAATCAGCACGGTCTTGCCCACGCCAGCACCACCGAACAGACCGACCTTACCACCCTTCATGATCGGGCAGAGCAGGTCGATCACCTTAATACCAGTCTCGAGCACTTCAATCTTGCCGGACTGATCCTCGAAAGATGGCGCCTTGCGGTGGATCGGCGCGTACTGCTTGAAGTCGTTCTTGGCAATGCCGTCAATCGGCTCACCAACGACGTTGAACATGCGGCCCAAGGTAGCGTCGCCAACCGGCACGCTGATCGGCGCGCCGGTGTCTTCTACCTTGTCGCCGCGCTTCAGGCCGTCGGTACCGGCAAGGGCGATGGTGCGCACCGTGGTTTCGCTGAGGTGCTGCGCGACCTCGAGCACCAGGTCCTTGCCATTCAGCTTAGTCTTTAAACCGTTGTTGATAGCGGGCAGGTGGCCTTGCTCGAACTCAACGTCCACGACCACGCCCACAACCTGCACCACTTGTCCGGTGCCAGTCTTGGTCTTTTCTTGTACTGCTGTTGCCATGTTTACTCCCTTTCAGTTCGATATTCGATATTCGATATTCGATACACGAGATACGAAATAGGACGAAACTTGCCTCATACCTTCTGAATCTCCTGTGTTTTCTTAATCAAGCCGCTCAATGTCTTGTGACATCCAATGGCCTGGTTTGCCAGGCTATCAAACGTATCCGACTTTAGATATCCGACATCCCGGGCTACCAGCAATTGACTCTGGACTTCGGTCAGAGAGCCACGGGCGATAAAATAGAATCTCAGTTTTTCTTGCCATGTATCGCGGCCAAAACCCTCGGCCACATTTGAGCCAATCGATACAGCTGCGCGTCTTAACTGGGTAGTCAATCCAAATATTTCTTCGCTAGGGAAGGTTTTGGTTGCTTTATAAATGCTCACTGCAAATTTGTGGGCTTCACGCCAGGCACGCAAATCCGTAAAGCTCTTTACGGCCTTTGCATTTTCATCATATATCGTATCTCGTGTATCGTGTTTCGTCATTTTAGCGCCTCCGCGCCGCCGGTAATTTCGGCTAGCTCTTGGGTAATCGCTGCCTGGCGGGCGTTGTTAAACTCCAGCGTCAAGTCTTCGATGATGTCGCTGGCGTTGTCGGTTGCGTTCTTCATGGCCAGCATACGCATGGAATGCTCGCTGGCGGCAGATTCCAGGCGAGCCTGGTAGATCTGGACCTCGATGAGACGCATACTTGCGGCCTTGAGAAGCGCGCCAGCGGACGGCTCCACGCTAGCCCGGGCCATCTCCTCGTCCAGCTCGGCCTCCTCAAAACCGGCAGGCAAGAGGCGCTGAATGCGGACTTCTGACTTAATGCTAGAGATAAACTTGGTGAAGATAATGTCAACGGCGTCGACGCCGCCCTCGACGAACTTGTCAACAACAGACATGAGGATGGGTCGTAGTTCGTCGGCCGTTGGCTTGTCGGGCAGCTTGGTGTAGACAGCTTCGACATAGACGTCGGCGATACGGCTGGCAGCCTGGGCAACCTTACGACCAATGGCGATGACGCTTGTCTTGACGCCTGCTTCGCGGTCATTTTTGACTTCGGCAATCAGAGTGCGGATGACATTCGCGTCATATGCGCCGGCCAGGCCGAGGTCGCTGGTGATGACGATGAGCAAGCGGCGCTTGACTGGGCGCTCAGTAAACAGGCCGAGTTCGCTTTCGTCTGCAGCAATCTGGCGCAGACGCGTCAAAATGGTACGGGCCAGGTCAGCGTACGCCCGCGGCTTTTGTGCAGCCTCTTGTGCGCGGCGCAGTTTGCTGGCAGCCACAAGCTGCATGGCCTTGGTGATCTGCCTGGTATTCTTGACCGATGCGATTCGCCGTTTAATCTGCTGCCTGGATGCCATACTATTGCTACCCCACTACATTAGGATTTCCAATAACCTTGTCAAGTAACCCCGAGAGGACCACTGCTACTCGGGCGCGATCTTGCGGATCGACATTTTCCCACTGCACATCACCGATGGCAAACAGTGCGCCTACGACTGCATGAGCAGGCAACCTGCGACCGACAGCCCTTGCCCCTTGCGCGACTATCTCCCCGACTTGTACCGTCAAATCATCAAGATTGCGCTGCCCCTCAAATGCGATCGTGTCGGGAGCGACCCCAAGTTTGGCTGCCAATGCTTCGGGATCGAGTGCCATTGCTACTTCTCCTCCGCCTTCTTGGGCTTAGAAGTGGTTGCTGCGTAGCCCTTGGCGACCTTCTGGGCGGCTTCGAGAATGGTCTTGATAACCTTGTCCTCCGGCTTGTCGCCCTTGTTCAGGGTGTCAACAACATCCTTGTGCTTGTCGGCCATGAATGCCAGAAGCTCGGCTTGCGCATCCTTGATCTTGGCCACTGGCACATCGTCGAAGGCGCCTTCGTTGGCGGCAAGCAGGCTGATGACTTGCTCGGCGATAGACAGCGGCTGGTACTGCTTCTGTTTGAGCAGCTCGGTCAGGCGCTGACCGCGCTCGATGCGGTGCTTGGTGTCGGCGTCCAGTTCGCTACTGAACTGGGCAAAGCTTGCCAACTCGCGGAACTGGGCGAGGCTTAGCTTCAAACCGCCGGACACGCTCTTAATGGCCTTAGTCTGGGCGGCGCCACCCACACGGGATACCGACAAACCGACGGAGATAGCCGGGCGGATACCCTGGTAGAACAGGTTGGTCTCCAGGAAGATCTGACCGTCGGTGATGGAGATCACGTTGGTCGGGATGTAGGCCGAAATGTCGCCGGCCTGGGTTTCGATAATTGGCAGCGCGGTCAAGGAACCTGCGCCAAGCTCATCGCTCAGCTTCGCAGCGCGCTCCAAGAGGCGCGAGTGCAGGTAGAAGACGTCACCAGGATATGCCTCGCGTCCCGGCGGACGGCGGAGCAGCAACGACATCTGGCGGTAGGCAACTGCGTGCTTAGACAGGTCGTCGTAAATGACGAGCGCGTGCTGCTTGTTGTCACGGAAGTACTCGCCCATGGCGCAACCGGCGTATGGTGCCAGGTAGAGCAGGGGGGCCGGATCGGACGGACCGGTGGCAACAATGATTGTTTGGTCCATCACACCCTCGCGCTTCAGGCGCTCCACGAGCGCGGCAATCTTGCTCATCTTCTGGCCAATGGCGACGTAAACGTTGATAACGCCTGTCTTCTGCTTAGCCTGGTTAATCATGGTGTCGATGGCGATGGCAGTCTTACCAGTCTGGCGGTCGCCGATGATCAGCTCACGCTGGCCGCGGCCGATCGGGGTCAGGGCGTCGATAGCGATCAGACCGGTCATCAGCGGCTCGTGCACGGACTTACGATCCATGACACTCGGAGCCGGACGCTCAAGCAGGCCGCGCTGCTTAGCCTTGATCGGACCTTTGCCGTCCAGCGGCTCACCGAGCGGGTTCACCACGCGGCCGATGAGCTCCGGGCCAACCGGCACTTCAAGTACGCGGCCGGTCATAGTAACCTTGGCGCCTGCCACGACATCAGCGTCGTCACCCAAGATAACGGCGCCAATCTCGTCTTCCATCAGGTTAAGCGCGAAAGCGGTTACTTTGCCGCCTGTGCGTGTCTCGATTTCCACAACTTCATTAAAACCGGCGTTCCGAAGGCCGTAAATCCAGGCCACGCCATCGCCGACGCGCGTGACGACACCCGCCTCCTCGAGGCCGCGGCTTTCGCGGAGACTCTGGATGGCGTCCTTCAGCTCGGCGGATAACTCTTGTACTTTTAGATCACTCATCTTATGTCTTCCTATCTCCTGGTTATAAGCTGGCTAGCTGCTTTAACTTGCCGCGTACACTCACGTCCAACACAGCGTCAGGAGTACGGGCGACCAGGCCGCCCAGCAGGCCAGGATCGACCTGCTCAATAAGTTCGACACTCTTCGCGCTGGTTGCTGCCTGCAGCGTATGCTTGAGTTCCTCGCGGGCGCTATCGGAAAGCTTGCGGGCGCTTGTGACGCTCACGCTCAAATGGCCGCCCTGGATGTACAGCTCGCGGGCAATGTCGTTTATGACCTGATCGGCCTGTTTTTCCATGCCGTACTGCACGAGATATGCAGCGAGCGCCTCCACCCACGCTTTGCGCTTGGCCGGCTCAGCCAGCAGCTTGGCGGCAACGGTGCGGGCTAGTATTCGTCGCGAGGTTTTATTCTGCATAAGTCTTAAGCCCTCTCTAGCGCCTTCTTAACCAATGCTTCGTCTTTCTGGGCGTCAAGCTTTTCGCCTATAACACGCTCAGTGGCCAGCGCAACCAGCTCGATAGTGTCTTTCTTGAGCGTTTCGCGGGCTTTGGCCACGTCCACATCAAGCTGGGCGCGGGCGTCGGCCACGATCTGCTCGGCACGGGCTTGTGCCTTGCTCTCAGCGTCAGCTATCAGATCAGCGGCTTCGCGCTGGGTGCGGGCCAGGATGTCGTCGGCCTCCTTGCGGGCGTCGGCCAGCATCTCGGCGACCTTAGCCTCGGCATTGGCAAGCGCTTCTTCGGCCTCCTTAGCCTCGCGGGCGCTGGCTTCGATCTGTTCACGCCGCGCATCTACCGCCTTAATCAGCGCAGGGTAGACAAACTTGGCCAGCACAGCCACCAAGATCAAGAAGGCGATAGCCTGCTGGATAAGCAAACCCACGTCGATGCCGAGTGCAGACAGCAAATTCTGCGATTCTTCGGCTTCGGCAGTGGTGCTGGCGATTAAGAATAACTGTTGCATGCGGGGTTACCCGTTTCTCTTAGAGGAACTTAATAATAAGGGCAACGACCAAACCGATGATGGCCAGGGCGTCAACGAAAGCCATAGCCAGGATCATCAGGGTACGGATCTTACCCAGAGCTTCAGGGTTGCGGCCGGCGGCGTTCATGGCGCCCATACCAACCAAACCCAGACCGATACCACAGAGACCGGCACCGATCGCGTAGGTCAGACCAAATGCTAGATTGTCCATTATTGTGTAACTCCTTTTATTTATGATTTACTTGCTTAATTACCACCTTTTTATGCCTTGGCCGCCTTGGCCTTCGGCGCTTTCTTTTCCTCAGGCCCATGCCCGTGTGACTCGCCGGGCTCCGGCAGACCTAAGGAAATGAAAGCGATGGTCAACATGAAGAACACGTACGCCTGGACCGCTCCCACGAACAGCTCCAGCACGTAGAACACAGGCAACGCCACCGTCGCAGCGTAACCGGTCAGGAAAGCGATGACAACCAACAGCACCTCACCGCCGAAGACGTTGCCGAAAATACGGAGGGCAAGAGCGGCGGTACGGGTGAACTCGGCAATAAACTCCAGAATGCCTTCGAACGAGTGCAGCACATCCTTGAACGGGTTTACAAAATAGCGCCGCAAGTTTCCAAAGAATCCGCGGCGCTTCATGGCCCAAAGTTGGGCAGTCACCATAGAAATGATGGCGAGGGCTACTGTTACGTTGAGGTCGGCGGCAGCTCCGCGGAATAGCGGCGCACCCTCCCAGGTGATCGGGCCGACTACCGGGAGCAGACCGAGCCAGTTGTTGATAGCAAAGAAGAAGACGAGGGTGATAGCCAGCGGCACGACTTTGCGGGCAATGTTCTTGTCGCCAATAACCTCAACTGCCGTGTCGTACAAAGTCTCGAAGATCCAGTAAATAAAGTGGACAAAGCGGTTACGACTACCACGCACCACGCCACGTGCTGCAAACCACAGCATCCAGAGCACCAGTAGCGAACCGATAATGCCGAGCAGGAATGAGTTGGTCACCGTCACCGGCCCGATATGGAACAATGCCTCAGGCGCAATGCTGATGTGCGGGCCACCCTCAGCAGCAAACAGATTAACCATCCTTCCGCTCCTTCCGGCGCTCTTCGCGCTCTACAGCCTCGATTTGTTTTTTGACCAGCCACCCAGCAATAACAAAACCGGCGACAACCGCCGCCAGTGTGATCCATGGTTTCGTGCCGAGCTTGAGGTCAGCGAAAATGCCCATGACTGCAAACACAGTAACCGGCACGGCAATCCGCCACGTCGTGTCCAGAAGCGTCAAACCAATAACCCCGGCAGTAAACGGAGCACTCCCACCAGAGGTACTAGTCGTCGTATGATCGGCGGCTTGCTTCATTTCTGATTTCAATATAGCAAACAGAGATTAACCTTGCAATGCAGATTTTTGCAGAAAAGGCAATGATTTTTGTTGACATAAAATAGACGCATACGCAAAATTCTAGGCCAAAGCAAAATTGTGCCGGTCGCCGCAAAAACAACCCCACATGTATGACAACTGGGCGACGGGTGGTACAATGAAACTATGAGCTCTTCAAAGATTATCATATACGGCGCGGAATGGTGTGGTTTTTGCCATGCAGCCCGGCGCTATCTGGACGACAAGGGCATTGAGTACGACTACCGCGACGTTGAGCAGGACATGGACGACATGCGCGCCGCGATCGAAAAATCCGGCCAGACCGGCATTCCGGTGATCGACATCGATGGGACCATTATCATCGGTTTCGACCGTCCGCGCATCGACCAAGTCCTCAAGGACAAGCAAATTGTAAAATATTAACAGTAAAACAACCCGGCGGGCATACATACTGCTGCCAACATGAAGATGAAAACCCGTACCAACAGAACGCCAGCCCAACGACGATCCAGTCCTGTCAGACAGGGTAATGAGTCTGCCAACTACGACCCCATTGCAATATTGCGTACCGCCGTTTCCTGCGAGCCATTAACCCCTCAGGAAGTCGCTGCAGCAGCACAGTATCGCGACACCTCAGGGCAACTCTTAGCGGCCGCACTCATTCACCGTATGGCCTCTCCTGGTGAGGGAAACGATAAGAGCGGTCTCTTGGCATACCTGGCCCACAAAAGGGCGGTGGAGGGCCTGGCGTCCCTTGCCACAGATCGGTCGCGGATGGCGCTCACCAAAGAAACCGAACGTCTGGCCAGGCAACACCAGCGGCAAGTTCTTGGAGCAGAACGAGATGCTCATGCTCACGCCGCCAAGGAATTCCAGGGTGCGCTGAGCGCGGTTCTCCGGGTCGCTGACCAATTTGAGAGGACGCACATGCCGGATGGCAAACCAAACTGGGAAGAACTTTCAAAACTATACGACCAAACGGACGCCTTGGAACACCCGGTGCTTGGCGCCATCCCAAAGGCTGACACCTATCCCGACCAAGATCCGCGGCGCGACGCCGTTGTACGAGCCGATCGCCTGATGCGTTTTATGCTGGCGCAGACTATTGAGACTTTTCCAAACTAGCAATTCTCGATTACTATGTTCTCATGGCATTTGAGGACTACAAGACCAAGGAGTCGGTGGTCGTGGTGTATACCGGCGACGGTAAGGGTAAAACCAGCGCCGGGCTCGGCCTCCTAATCCGCGCGCTCGGCACCCGCTGGAAGGTAGCATTTATCCAGTTCATCAAGCATTGGGGCGTCGGCGAGCACGTGTTCATCCGCGACATCATGCCGCTCTACAAAGACCAGCTCCACTTCTACAAGGGAGGGAAGGGGTTTTATAATGCTGGCGAGCTGAGCGCCGAATTCGTCACGCCCGAGCAGCACAAAGCCGCGGCGCGTGATACGTACGAGGAGGCACTTCGTTGCGCAACCTCTGGCGAATACGATCTGGTTATCTGCGATGAGATAAACAACGCCGTACACGACGGTCTGCTCACCAAAACCCAACTCAAAAAACTCATCACCAGCAAAGCCAGGAACACCAGCCTCTGCCTCACAGGGCGCGACTTCCCTGAAGAGCTACTGGAGCGCGTCGATATCGCCACCAACATGACCAAAATCAAACATCATTTTGATGAGAAGTTCTTAGCCAACAAAGGGATTGATTTTTGAGCCATGCAAGACAGCCCAATCAGTTTCGAGCGACTGGTCGTTGTATCGAACCCGCGCAGCAGCAATGCTGATAGGGCGGCCAGGATAACAGCGAGGCTCGAAAAAGCCTTTCCGGGCAAAGTCATAACGCGCACTATTGGTGCAACAGAGGGCGAAAACGTCAAGCTACTCAAAGATACGCTTCAGACCGGCGACATCCTTTTGGTCTGCGGCGGCGACGGAACGATTGGCAATATGATCGCCGGCCTGCTCGACTCCCAAATTCCGGCAAAGCTACGCAAGACTCCTGTAATCCCCGTCGGCACCGGCCGCATGAATGACTTCGCACGCATCGTAAATGGCAGATTCTACGCGAACCCGCTATACGTCCTAAGGCACGGCCGCCCGATCAGCGTACATCCGCTGGTCTGCACTTGTGAGCCGCTTGATCCAAACAACAAACCCATGACCAGGATTGCTATCTATAACGTTGGGTTTGGTTTCAGCGGCGAGGGCAGCCTTATTCTCAACGACCCGGAGTTCCGAGCCGATCCGCAACTCCGCACAGCCATTACGCGCCCGACGCGCTTTGCCGCAAAAGGCTGGGAGCTGCTTCAAAAAATCGAAACCTTCAACATCACCCTACACGGGCGTCAAAGGGAAGCACTGGACATTACCGCCACCAATGGCCACATCTTCTACGGCTACGGACGCGTTCCGATCAACTTAAGCCGGCGCGAATTCTATCTGACACTATTTGACGACAAACGGCCGCTCAGCACCGCCCTTACGGTTGGCCAGATGATTACAAAGCGCCACCTTGAAGGCGAAATTGTTGCATCGGCTGAATTTATCCTGCACGATCCGGTCGTTGGCCACGTCGGCGGCGAACCATTCACGCCGCCTGTACCTTGCAGGGTAACGATCAAGCCGCACCAAGAAGCAGTCACGTTGCTGACCGCCTCATCCAGAATCTAACAACTTAATGAGCGTAACCGATTTGCATTATCGTACCCCACTTGCTACAGTATTTGTAGTACTACAGGATATGTACTATGCCCGTCACATGCAAAGACCTGCCGGTAGTCGAAATCCCGGTGTTCAACCCACAGGCCACAAACGGCAACAAAACACCCACACCTGAGGGAGTGCTGCTGACGTCAGCTGACAGGGAAGCGAACATCCGCAATCTGGGCGCCCTGCTAGTCGACCCGGATGTTTTGTATAGATTGAAGGTTAAGGGCGGCTACGGCACTGTCGGCTGGGTGGTTGAGGCCAGTGTTGACTCTGGGAAACACGTCAATATCGAAC
>CALKHY010000121.1 GCA_937988795.1 uncultured Candidatus Saccharibacteria bacterium | reverse complement strand
GGCGTGAATTTCACGTCGTTTTCGCTGCACCACTGCCGGGCGGGGTCATTTCCGGCCTCCGCAGCCTTCACATACCAGGATTTCGCGGCGCTGAAGTTCTTGCCAACGCCGATGCCCTTTTCGAGGCACAGGGCGTAGTAAAACATGCAGGGGCCATTGCCCTGTTCAGCACCCTCGCGAAACAGGCCTACGGCCTTCTCGGGATTTGCCGGTTCGCCGGGCACCTCTCCGTTGGCAATCATCACGCCGAGATTGCCCTGCGCGTCGAGGTTGCCGTCTTTCGCCGCCTCGAAAAAGAGGCGATACGCTTCCGCCAGATTCGGCTTAATGGGGCCCGCGCCCTTGCGGTAGATGTCGCCGAGCAGGTTCTTCGCGCGTTTGTCGTTAAACGCAGAAGCCTGCGTCAGGTAGTAAACCGCTTTCCCGACACTCTCTTCGGTCCCGTTCCCGAAATAAAGGCACTCTCCCACGGCATACATCGCCGCCGGATTCCCCTTGTTCGCCGCGTCCTGATACCAGCGAAGGGCCTTCTCGAGACTCTTGTCCGTGCCCTTCCCCTTCGCATACATATCCCCCACCGCCAGCATCGCTTCGGAATTTCCGGCATCCGCGGCCAACAGGTAGTGCGTGAACGCCTCCTCGGGATGCGACTCCATCAAGGAATCCCCCAGCAGCATTGCCGCGGAGTCCGAGCCCGCCTGCGCGGCCAGCTCCAGCGGTTCCTTGAGGCGGGCAAGTTGCACGTCGCTCAGCACCGGACTCTGCGCCCGCAGCTTCGCGGCCGCCATTTCCATGCGCTCCTTGATGAGAGGTTCGTCCGGAAATTCCCGCCGCAGGTCGTCGAGGGCGTGAAGCGCCCCCGCGAACTCGTCGTTGGCGGTCATTTGTTGCGCTTCGGAAAGACCCTTCTCCAACGCGAGCTGACGCGGGTCCACGGGTGTGGGCTCGGGGGTCGGTTCCGGCGTCGGATCGGGTGTGGCGGCGGGTTCGACCACCGGCTCAGGTGTGGCGGCGGCAATCTCCTGGCCGGCGACCATCGCGTTGCGCAATCGCGGAACCACGAGCATCGCCAGCAGGGCGACGATGAGAAGAAGCTGTAATTGGCGCCCATCTGTTTACTCGTATTAAATAATACAACCAAAAGTTTGTTGCGCGCCGCTACGGGTGGAGGTATGATTAATAACACAAGCACTACATATAGTGATCGTACGTTGAAAAAATAAAAGGAGGGTCAGGCATGAAATGTAGCCAATGCGGATGCAGCGACACCAAGGTGATTGAGTCGCGCGATGCAGGCGATGGCCAGGCTATTCGACGCAGGCGGGCGTGTCCTGACTGCGGATATCGTTTTACGACGTACGAACGGCTTGAGCGTCCACAACTAATCGTGATTAAGCATGACGGCACTCGCCAACTGTTTAATCGTGATAAGTTGCTGGGTGGCCTGTATAGGGCATGCGAGAAGACGCCGGTTACCAGTCTGCAGTTGGAGAGACTGGTGTCGGATATCGAGCAAAGCCTGTATGCGTGCGGCGAGCCTGAGGTCTCTTCTGCAAAGATCGGCGAGATGGTCATGGAGCGACTGAGCGTACTTAATGAAGTTGCGTACGTGAGGTTCGCCAGTGTCTATCGCCGGTTTACCGACATCGCCGGGTTTGAACGGGAGTTGTCGCAAATAAAGCGCAGAAAGAGTGAACCGATTAAGTCGTGATTCGCTAGCTGCCCCGGAGGGTGAGTGACCTGGTGTGGCGCTGTTTAAAGGCGCCAATACACCGGCACGTGCCAGAAATGAGAGAAATATCTCGCTTTTGGTTCTGTTGCTGTGTTATAACAAAAGTACAGGGTATAACCCGCTGGGGGAGCTAGCGACACGATGCGCGACGTGTCCGCGACGCTAAACAAACATTAATAAAAATTAATAAACACCCAGGCAGAGTTTGAGACTTGCTCTGTCTTGGGATAAAAAGTGAGGGTAACAACTATGGGAATGGGTCAAATAGGCAGTCTAACGGCTGGAAGGTTTTTTACGCCGCCAAAGAGTAAGGCGTATGATCTGTTGAAGTGGGTGAAGCAGGATTCTGTTATTGTAAATCCTGCAACAGGAAAGCCAGTATTTGAACAAAAGGGAGTTGAATTTCCTGAAGGTTGGTCTTTGAATTCGATCAACATTGTCGCGCAGAAGTACTTTACAGGCACCCCTGGCACTGATGAGCGGGAATACTCGTTGAAGCAGCTGATAGACCGTGTTGTCGATACGATAACGCGCCAAGGTCAGCAGGAAGGCTACTTCGAGACCGACGAAGAGGCCGAGGACTTCCGGGAGGAATTGAAGTACGTTTTGGCAACCCAGCGCGCTGCCTTTAACTCCCCCGTATGGTTTAATATCGGTGCCCCAGACCGCGCACAGCAGGCCAGCGCCTGCTTCATTCTCGGCGTCGAAGATACCATGGAGTCCATCCTCAACTGGTACAAAGAAGAGGGCATGATCTTCAAGGGCGGATCCGGTGCAGGCGTCAACCTTAGCGCAATCCGTTCTTCGTACGAGCGTCTGGGCAAGAGCGCCGGTACAGCTTCCGGCCCCCTCAGCTTCATGCGCGGTGCTGACGCATCGGCTGGTGCCATTAAGAGTGGCGGCAAGACTCGCCGGGCAGCCAAGATGGTCATTTTGAATGTTGACCACCCGGACATTGAGGAATTCATCTGGTGTAAGGCGATCGAAGAGCGCAAGGCTCGTGTATTACAGCAGGCCGGTTTTGACATGAGCCTGGACGGCAAGGATATTTTCTCGGTCCAGTACCAGAACGCCAACAACTCGGTGCGCGTGACTGACGAGTTTATGCAGGCCGTTATCAATGACGAAGACTGGGATCTGGTAGCCGTCACTACCGGCGAAGTTGTAAAGACTGTGAAGGCGCGGGACATTTTCCGCCAGATTGCCGAGGCCGCATGGGAGTGTGCTGACCCCGGTATGCAGTTCGATACCACTATTAACAAGTGGCACACCGCACCAAAGGCCGGCCGTATCAACGGCAGCAACCCGTGCAGTGAGTACATGCACCTGGACAACTCGGCCTGCAACCTGGCCAGCATCAACTTGCTTAAGTACCTGCGGGATGACAATACCTTTGATGTTGAAGCTTTCAAGCACACTGTAGAGCTGGTCTTTACTGCACAGGAGATCCTGGTTGGCTACAGCTCCTACCCAACAGAGAACATCACCAAGAACGCGAAGGCTTACCGCGAGCTTGGCCTGGGCTACGCCAACCTTGGCGCGCTACTCATGGCCATGGGTTTGCCGTACGACTCCGACGAGGGCCGCGCTATTGCAGCCGCTGTTACTGCGCTCATGACCGGTCACGCTTACGCCACGAGTGCCAAGATGGCTCGTCGTGTCGGTCCGTTTGCTGGCTTCCGCAAAGACCGCGACGCCATGCTGAACGTTCTTCGCATGCACCGCGCTGAGGTTTCCAAGATTAATGCAAGCCTGGTGCCTGAGGAGCTCCTAAGCGCTGCAACTGCAGCCTGGGACGAGGCAGTGGAGCTTGGCGAGCTGTATGGTGTCCGCAACTCGCAGGCCAGCGTGATTGCACCGACCGGCACCATCGGCTTTATGATGGGGTGCGACACCACCGGTATCGAGCCAGACTTCTCGCTCGTCAAATACAAGGATATGGTCGGCGGTGGTAGCATGGTTATCGTGAACCAGACCGTACCCCGCGCGCTGAAGAATCTGGGTTACACCCCGGCACAGGTCGACGAGATCGTTGCCTACATTCACGACAAGGGGACTATTGTTGGCGCCCCGCATGTGAAGGAGGAGCACCTCAATGTATTCGCTTGCGCCGTAGGCGATAACGCTATCCACTACCTCGGCCACGTCAAGATGATGGCTGCCGTTCAGCCGTTCATCTCTGGTGCTATCAGCAAGACGGTTAACATGCCGGAAGAGACAACGGTTGAAGAGATCGAGCAGTTGCACATCGACGCCTGGAAGATGGGGTTGAAGGCTATCGCCATCTACCGTGACAACTGTAAGGTCGCGCAGCCACTCTCAAGCAAGAAGAGCGACGACAAGAAGGAAGACAAGAGGGATGAGTCGGTTGTGGCTGAGCCGGTCGCTGCCGTCGAAGCGCTGAGCGACAAGATTGTGGTCAAGGGTGCCGTGCGCCGCGAGCTGCCGCGCAAGCGCCGCAGCACCACCTACAAGTTCCGCATCGCAGACCTCAAAGGCTTCTTCACGGTCGGCGAATACGAGGACGGTACGCCGGGCGAAATTTTCATCAGTGTGTCCAAACAGGGTTCGACCTTGCGCGGTCTGATGGACGCCCTGTCGGTTTCGATCAGCCATGGTCTGCAATACGGCGTACCTCTCAAGAGCTACGTCAAGGCGATGATGAGCACCAGCTACGCTCCGAGCGGCATCACGGACGACCCGGACATCCGCACCGCGAGCTCGGTCACAGACTACATCGCCCGCCGTCTGGCGCTCGACTACCTGAGCTTTGATGACCGGCTGGAGTTGGGGCTGGCCTCGATAGAGGACATGCCCGAGACACAAACCAGCCTATTAACTGACGATCAGTCGGTTGACGGCCAACTGGTAGACCACAGTGAGCAAGCTGTTTCACGGAAGCAGCTAAGCGACGCAGCAAGTGAGGCTGCTGCGGAGTCGGAAGCGGTTCAGGCAACCGCAACAGTTCCTAAGGCAGACAATTCAACGGCTCCGTTGTGCTACAACTGTGGT